>DASYGU010000181.1:0-5904 GCA_035999355.1 Candidatus Limnocylindria bacterium
TGACCAGCACCACACCCGAGCGCCGAATCACCTTGCAGCGCTCGCAGCGGGGCTTGACCGAGGCAGAAACCTTCATCGCATCCTGTACGTGATTCGACCCCGGGTGAGGTCGTAGGGGCTGAGCTCCACGCGGACGGTGTCACCGGGCAGGATGCGGATGAAGTTCTTGCGGAGCTTCCCCGAGATATGGGCCAGGACTTCGTGGCCGTTCTCGAGTCGCACCTTGAACATCGCGTTCGGCAAGGGCAGGATCACCTCGCCCTCGACCTCAATGGCATCCTTCTTTGGCAACCGTTACGCACCCTCGTTCGCGGTCTCAGTACTCTCAATGGGGGGACACAGGGAAAGGTCGCCGCACGCGACGACCGGATCGAAAAGTATACATCAGGTGCTCAAAATCGGGCAATGGGGTGGTCACGCCCGTGCCTCCACGGGGCGCGCCGTGAGTCGTTCGGCGCCTTCGGGACCGATGACGATCGTGTCCTCGAAATGCGCGGATCGCGTCCCGTCGGCGGTCACGACCGTCCACCCGTCGTCGAGGAGCCTGACCTCGTCTCCGCCGAGGTTGAACATCGGCTCGATCGCGAGGCACATCCCCAGCTCGATGCGCATTCCGGTGCCCGGCCGCCCGTAGTTCGGCACGTTCGGCTCCTCGTGCATGCTCGAGCCGATCCCGTGGCCCACGAACGGCCGGACGATGCCGTAGCCGTGCGCGTTGGCGACCGCCTCGATCGCCGCGCCGACGTCCCCCAGCCGGTTGCCCGGCATCGCGGCCCGGATCCCCGCCGAGAGGGCCTCGCGGGTGTGGTCGATGAGGTCTCGCTCGGCCGGCTCCACGGAGCCGATCGCAAAGGTGCGGGCGCAGTCGGCGTGCCAGCCCTCGAAGATGCAGCCCACGTCGATCCCGATCAGGTCGCCGTCCTGGATCCGTCGACGGGAGGACGGAATGCCGTGGACGACCTCTTCGTTCAGCGATGTGCAGATCGTGCCGGGGAATGGCGGGTTGGAGCCATAGCCTTTGAAGGAGGAGACCGCGCCCGCGTCCCGGATGTGGTCGACCGCGATCGCATCGAGCTCTGCCGTGGTCACCCCGGTGCCAAGCGCCCCCTCGAGGCGGTCAAGGAGCCCGACCAGGATCTGCCCGGCGTGTCGCATTCGGGCGACCTCCTCGGGTCGCTTGATGGTCGCGCTCGGGTGGCGGAGGGGAATCCCCATCGTCGGTCTCAGTCCCGGGGGTCCGCGAGGACGTCGCGGATGGCTGCGCTGACGGCCCCGATGGGCTGCCGCCCGTCGACGCGGGCGAGCTTCCCCTGCCCTTCGTAGTAGTCCGCGACGTCCTCCATGGGCGGGATCTGCTCCCGCAGCCGCGCGCGGAAGACCTCCGGCCGATCGTCATCGCGCTGCGTGAGGGCGGCGCCGTCGCGGTCACAGACTCCCGGCTCACGGGGCGGATCGTCGGTCGCGTGGTAGGGGGTTCCGCACTCCGGGCAGACCCAGCGGCCCGCAACACGGTCGACGAGCACCTCCTCGGGTACCTCGATGAGGATGGCGGTCGAGATCGCGCTGCCCCCTTCGGCGAGCAGCAGGTCGAGCGCCTTGGCCTGCTCGAGCGTCCGCGGGAAGCCGTCGAACACCACGCCGCCGGCGGCAGACGGCTCGCCGAGGGCCTCCCCGACCATCGAGACCGTGATCTCGTCGGGCACGAGCTCGCCGCGACGCATGTACCCCTGGGCGATCTCGCCCAGCGGCGTGCCGGCGCGGATCGCCCGGCGGAAGAGGTCGCCGGTGGACAAGTGGAGCATGCCGTGCTCCTCGGCCGCACGGGATGCCTGGGTCCCCTTTCCGGCCGCCACCGGGCCGAGCAGCACGACCATCATCGGATGAAGCCCTCGTAGTTGCGCATCATCATCTGCGCCTCGAGCTGCTTCATGGTCTCGACCACGACCGCGACGACGATCAGCACGCTCGTTCCGCCCAGCCGGATGGCTTCAGTGCCCGGGATGAAGGCCGACACGATCAGCGGCGTGACCGCAATGGCTCCCAGGAACAGGGCGCCACCCAGCGTGATCCGGTTCGCGACCCGGGCCAGGAAGTCCTCGGTCGGCTTGCCGGGCCGGATGCCGGGGATGAACCCGCCATTCTTGCGGAGGAAGTCCGCGGTCTGGTCCGGTTTGAACTGGAACGAGGTGTAGAAGTACGTGAAGAACACGACCAGCGAGAAGTACAGGGTTCCGTACACCAGTGGAGTCTGGGGGCTGAGCACGGTACTGATCCAGGTCGCGACGTCGCGCACGATCTCGCTCGAGCTGGTGGTGAAGTACTGCGCGATCTGGGCCGGGAACAGCAGGATGCTGACCGCGAAGATGATCGGGATCACACCGGCCATGGTCACCTTCATGGGCAGATACTGCGTCTGACCCTGGTACATCCGCCGTCCGCGCACACGGGAGGCGTACTGGACGGGTACGCGCCGTTGACCCTCGTTCACGAACACGACGGCGGCGATGATCACGACCGCGACCACGATGAACGGCGCGATCCGGAGCAGGCCGTCGGGCGCGCTGAGGATCGGGCCGGCCTGGTCCGGCAGGCGGCCGACGATGCCGGCAAAGATGATGAAGCTGATGCCGTTGCCCAGGCCGCGCTCGCTGATGAGCTCGCCGAGCCACATCAGCAGGATCGTGCCCGCCGTCCAGGCGATGAGCAGCGAGAACGTCTCGAAGCTGAAGAACGGTGACACGGGGATAACGCCGGCGTTCTGGAGCAGGATCGAAAAGCCGAAGCCCTGGGCGAAGGCGAGCGGGACGGTCAGGTAGCGCGTGTACTGCTGGAGCTTGTTGCGACCGTACTCACCTTCGCGCTGCAGCTCCCCGAGGCGTGGGATCACGCCCTGCATGAGCTGCATGATGATGCTGGCGTTGATGTACGGGTTCAGGCCCAGGCCGATGATCGACGCCGTCGCCAGGCCACCGCCGGAGAAGATGTCCAGCAGGGCGAGCAGCTGGTTGGTCGCGAACAGCTCGGCCAGACGTGCCTGGTCGACGTTCGGGACCGGAACCGCGGTCAGGACCCTGAAGATCAGGAGAATGAACGCGGTGAAGAGGATCTTGCGCCGGATGTCCGGCGCCTGAAGCGCGGTGACGACCGACTGAATCACGCGGTCGGGCCCTCGCCGTCGTCCTCCTCCGCGTCGTTGGCCGCGTCGGTGGCGGGCGGCGCCTCATCGGTCTTGCCGGCCGGCTCGGCTGGCTCCTCCGCGTCCGCCGCGTCGGCCGCCTCGGCCTTCGGCGTTCCCGCCTTTCCCCGCTTCCGCAGGCGACGGGCAGCCTTGGCCTCGTTCGTTGCCTTGGCCTCCGCGGCGGCCGTGGCCTCGGCCTCCTCGTCGATCGGGTCACCGTCCGGCCAGCTGATTCGCTGCGCCGTCGAACCGGCGGCGGCCAGCTTGTCTAGCGCCGAGCGCGAGAACGCGTGGGCGTGGACGGTGACCCCTTTCGGGGCGTCGCCCTTGCCCAGGACCTTGACCGGGAGGCCCTTGGTCTTGGAACGACGAATCAGCCCATCGTGGGCGAGCACGTCCGGGGTGATGAGCGTGCCGGCCTCGGCCTCGGCCATCGCGGCGAGGTTCACGGCGGTGTAGGCCACCCGGCCACGGTTGCGGAAGCCGTGGAGCTTGGGCGTGCGGACATGGAGTGGCGTCTGGCCACCCTCGAACCACGCGGGGATCGAGGAGCCGGCGCGCGACTTCTGGCCCTTGGTGCCACGTCCGGCGGTCTTGCCCTTGCCCGAGCCGTGGCCCCGCCCGACGCGACGGGCGGGGGTATGCGACCCCGGAGCCGGTTTCAGGTCATGGAGCTTCATGACGAAGGCTCCGTCTCGCCGGGCTCGACGACCTCGATGAGGAACGCGACCCGGCGCAGCATGCCGCGGATCTGGGGCGTGTCCGCCACCTCGACGGTATGGTGCAGCCGCCGCAGCCCGAGCGCCCGGATCGTGCCCCGCGCGGCCGCCTTGTGGCCGATCTCGGAGCGGATCCAGGTCACCTTGATCGTGCGCGGGTTGCTGGACGTGCGCCTAGCGGCCACGGTTCCCTCCCGGGAAGTTCATCGGCTCCGGCCGCTCCACGTAGACGTGAGGCTCGCGGGCCGCCGCGGCCCCTCGCTTGCCCAGCAGCTGCTCGGCGGTCTTGCCCCGCCGCCCGGCGATCTCGTCAGCCGACTGGAGGTGGGACAGGCAGTCGAGCGTGGCCCGCACGACGTTGACCGGGTTGGTGCTGCCCATCGTCTTGGACAGCAGGTCGCGAATGCCGGCCACCTCGACCACGGCACGCACCGAGCCGCCGGCGATGACGCCGGTGCCCGCGGTCGCCGGTCGGAGGAGGACGCGGGACGCACCGAAGTCGCGCTGAACGGTGTGCGGGATCGTGCTGCCCACGAGCGGCACCCGGATCAGGTGCTTCTTCGCGTCCTCGACGCCCTTGCGGATCGCCTCGGGGACTTCGCCCGCCTTGCCCAGCCCAGCGCCGACCACGCCCCGGCCGTCACCGACCACGACGATGGCGCTGAAGCTGAAGCGGCGGCCGCCCTTGACGACCTTCGCGACGCGGTTGATCTGGACGACCTTCTCTTCGAGGGTCAGCTTGGTGGGATCGATACGAGGCATGGTTTCTCCGCTCTACAGGTCGAGGCCGCCCTGGCGGGCGCCCTCGGCGAGCGAGCGAACCCGCCCGTGATATCGATAACCCCCGCGGTCGAGGACGACCTGGGTCACCCCCGCGGCGCGGGCGCGCTCGGCCAGGGCCTTGCCCACCGATTCGGCGGCGGCCACCTTGCCGGAGGTGCCGGCAAGTGACGGCTCCCGGCTCGAGGCCGAGGCCAGCGTGCGGCCGGTGCTGTCGTCGATCACCTGGGCGTAGATGAACCGCGTGCTGCGGAACACGCTCAGGCGTGGTCGATCGACACTGCCCGACAGGCGAAGCCGGAGGCGGGCGTGCCGCTTGCGCCGCTGGGCGTCGCGCGAGGTCTTCTTGATCATGGCTACGCGGCTCCCCCGACCTTGCCGGCCTTGCCCGCCTTGCGCCGGATCTGCTCCCCGGCGTAGCGGATGCCCTTGCCCTTGTACGGCTCGGGCTTGCGTCGCGCCCGGATGGAGGCGGCGACCTGGCCGACGAGCTCGCGATCGGCGCCGCTCACGGCCAGTCGGGTGGGGGTTTCGACGCTGAAAGAGATGCCGTCCGGCGGCTTGACCTCGACCGGATGGGAAAAGCCCAGGGCCAGAACGAGCATTTCGCCCTGCAGCTGGGCACGGTAGCCAACGCCGCTGATCTCGAGCACCTTGGTGAAGCCGCTCGTCACCCCGGTGACCATGTTCGCGACCAGCGATCGGGTCAGCCCGTGGAGGGCCCGGTGCCGCGGGGCGTCCGAGGGCCGCTCGATGCGTAGCGCGCCGTCCTCCTGGAGGATGGTCATCTCGGGATGCAGGTCACGCTCCAGGGTCCCGAGCGGGCCCTTGATACGGACATGCTGGCCCTCGAGGGACACCTCGACGCCGTCGGGGATGGGAATGGGCAGGCGCCCGATGCGAGACATCGATCCCTACCAGACGTAGCAGAGCACTTCGCCGCCGAGATTCATCTTCCGAGCCTGCTGGCCGGTCATGATCCCGTGGGAGGTGGAGAGGATGGCCACGCCCAGGCCGCCGAGGACGCGGGGGATCTCGGTCTTGCGGGCATAGACCCGCAGCCCGGGCTTGCTGATCCGCTTCAGACCGGTGACGACCGGGGTCTTGCCCTCGACATACTTCAGGGTGAGGACCAGGTGGTCGTGACCCTCTTCGACCCGGTTCTCGAAGGAGGCGATGAAGCCCTCCTCGACCAGGATGCGGGCGATCTCGGTCTTCACCCGTGAT
>DASYGU010000201.1:0-2939 GCA_035999355.1 Candidatus Limnocylindria bacterium
TCTCTCGTCCGTCGCTGGACGACGTCTATCTCCGCCACACCGGCCGATCGTTCGCATCGGCCGAGCGAACCCTCCAGGAGGCAACCCGATGACTGCTGCCGTCTCCCACAGCGGGGCCATTGCGGCCCGCCACATCCGCACCTTCCGCCGCCAGCCGTGGTGGATCGCCATCAGCCTCATGCAGCCGGTGATCTACCTCGTCCTGTTCGGCTCCCTGTTTGCGGAGCTGGCCAACGGGACCGCCTTCGGCGGCTCGTACATCGACTTCCTGCTGCCCGGGATCGTGGTCATGAGCGCCCTGTCCAGCGGGGGCTGGGCGGGCACCGCCTCCATCGAGGACATCCACGGCGGGGTCATGGACCGCATGCTCGTGACGCCGGTGCGCCGGGCGGCGGTCATCATCGGTCACCTCGGCCAGCAGGCCCTGATCGTGACCCTCCAGGCGGTGGTCCTCATCGGCCTGGGCCTGCTCATCGGCGCCCGCTTCGACGGGGGCATCGCCGGCGTGGCGGTCATGCTGGGCGCGTCCATCCTGCTGGGAACCGCGATCGGGGCCCTGTCGCATGCGATTGCGCTGCTGGCCCGCACCCAGGAAACGCTGATCGCGGTCAGCCAGGGAATCATCCTGCCCATGACCTTCCTGTCGACCACGTTCATGGTCACCGCGCTGATGCCGGACTGGATGGCCACCGTGGCCACCTACAACCCGCTCACCTGGGCCGTGGATGCGGCCCGGGCGGCGGTGGACGGCAGCGGCGACCCCGCGTTCATCGTGGCCCGCCTGGCCTGGCTGGGGATCTTCCTGGTCGTGAGCCTCGTCCTGGCGCTCCAGGCCTTCGGCCGCTACCGCCGGACCGCCTGAGTCCGTCGGACGACCGAGAGCGGCGGGCGATCTTGCCCGCCGGTCCGGTGCGGCTCGGATAGAGTCCGAGGGTGCCCGAGGAATCGCCCGAGACCGCGTTCGAGCGGCGAATTGTCAGCGTCCTGTTCGCGGACCTGGTCGGCTTCACGTCGCTGTCGGAGCAGCTGGATCCCGAGGACGTGGCCACCGTCCAGGACGCGTACTTCGCGACCGTCCGTGAGACGGTGGCGCGCCACGGAGGCGTGCTCGAGAAGTTCATCGGCGACGCCGCGATGGCCGTCTTCGGGGTGCCCAAGGCTCGCGACGATGATGCGGAACGGGCCATCCGCGCTGGGCTGGCGCTCGTCGGAGCGGTGGAGCTGCTCGGCGCGCGGCTCGGACTCGCGACCGGTGACGCCGGCGATGCCGGGCTGCAACTGCGCGTGGGCGTCAACTCCGGGGAGGTGGTCTCGGCCGAGAGCGGCCCCGACGCGGGACGAGTAACCGGCGACACGGTCAACCTGGCCGCCCGCTTCCAGGCCGCCGCCGATCCCGGAACGGTGATGGTCGGCGAGCTGACCCAGTTGAGCGCTGCCGATGCGGTCGAGTTCGAATCGATTGGCGCACTGGAGCTGAGGGGCAAGGCAGAACCGGTGCCCGCCTGGCGAGTGCAACGCCTCCGTCCGGAGCGATCGCGCGAGGAAGCGCTGGGCAACCTCCGTGCTCCCCTGCTCGGCCGGGCCGACGAGCTGGCGCGGCTGGAGAGTGTCCTGAATCGGGTCGCCGAGCGCCGAGAGGGTGGGAGCGAGGTCATCGTCGCGCCCCCGGGCGTGGGCAAGAGCCGGTTGCTGACCGAGTTCGAGAGTCGCGCGAAGGAGGCTGGCGCAACCGTCCTTCGAGCGCGGGTGCGGGCCGACGTGCTCGGCCCGACCGAGCCGGTGGGCCAGCTTCTCCTCGCCGCCCTGCGCACGCTTGATGGCGCGAGCCGCGAGGCGGTGCCGGAGGCCCTGGATAGGGCATTGAACGGCGCCGGCGCGAGTCCCGGTCGGGCGGCAGTCGTGACCGCCGAGGTCATCGAGACCCTGTGGCCGCCACCCGTCGTCGCCGGCGCGGTACCTCCTGATCGGGATGCGCGCTTCGGGGCGTGGCTCGAGGCTCTGGACGCGCTCGCGGGAGAGCAGCTCAGCGCCTGGCTGATCGAGGACATCCACTGGGCCGGTGGCGACCTGCTGGCATTCCTGGCCCTGGCCGGAACATGGCCCGCACGGGCCGGTCGGATGGTCGTGGCGACGGCCCGCCCATCGGTCCTCGAGCACCTGGCCGAGGGCACATCGGTCCTCGAGCTGCCGCCGCTGCCGGCCCTCGAAGCCAGCGAGCTGATCCGGGCGCTGGTCGGCGACGCCCTGCCGGACGCGGTCGTGACAGCGGTAGCCGAGCGGTCAGACGGCAACCCGCTGTTCATCGAAGAGCTGCTGCGAAGCTGGATCAGCAGCGGCACACTTGTGGCCGACGGCGAGGGCTGGCGTCTGGCAGTCGCCCCCGAGGCGGTGGCCCTTCCCGCCACCGTGCAGGCCATCTACGCCGCCCAGCTGGATGACCTCCCCGCTCCCGCCCGCCTGATCGCCCGCCGCGCGTCGGTGGCCGGTCGCCGGTTCGCGGGCCGCGCGCTCGAGCCGCTCGACGTGCCCGAACCGGCCGAAGGCCTGGAGCGGCTTCGTCAACGGGCGTTTCTCCGTGGACCCGAGTCGGACATGACCGGCGACGACATCTACGCCTACCGCCATGCCCTCCTTCGTGACGCCGGCTACGCGAGCCTGTCACGCGCCGAGCGCGGCCGTCTCCACCTTGCGCTGGCGATCTGGCTGGAGCAGACGGCGGGAACCGATGTCGCCCGGGTCGCCGAGCCGATCGCCTCCCACTACGAGGCGGCTCTCGCGGCCCTCCCCGGTGTAGGCGGGGATCCGGACGAACGCCTCCGCCTGACCGATGCTGCTCGCTCCTGGCTGGAGCGGGCAGCCGACGCCGCCCTGGCCGTCGCGGGGCACGACGCGGCGATCGGGTTGCTCGGGCGAGCCGCGGACCTGGCCGCCGGCGACGA
>DASYGU010000250.1:0-5136 GCA_035999355.1 Candidatus Limnocylindria bacterium
CTGGTCTACGTGTATGTCCTGGGCAACGGCCTGTTCGCGCTGCTCGCGCGACCGTTCGCCCCGCTTCCTGATCGGCTGGCCAGCGCCGCCTCGCGGCTGCGCGGCGTGCCGGCCGTTCTCGACGCGGCTCGTGCGAACCTCCTGGACCCCGGCGACCGCCCGGTGGCCCGGTTCCACACCGAGAAGGCCATCGAACGGCTGCCCGGGATCCCCGGGTTGGTGGACGCCGTCCTGGCCGAGGTGGACAAGGTCGAGGACGCGGACGCCGCAGCGGCCCTGCGGGCCGAGCTCGAGCCGGCAGCCGCGGCCGCACGGGAGGCGCTGGCGACGTTCGGAACCTGGCTGAGCGACGAGCTCCTGCCTACGGCAACCGGCGATTTCCGACTCGGGCCGGCGCTGTACCGGGCCAAGTTCCGGCATGCGCTCCGGGTCGAGATGGAGCCGACCGAGCTCCGGGCACGGGCGCTGGGCGCGTTCGACGTCGTGCGCGCCGAGATGCAGCGACTGGCCATCGAGCTGTGGCCCACGTGGAAGGGCGACGATCCAATGCCGGACCAGCCGGACGTCGTGGTCCGCGGCGTCCTGGACGCGATCGCGACCGACCACTCGGCGGCCGGCGAGCTGCTGGACTTCTGCCGCGCGGAGAACGATCGGATCGAGGCCTTCTGCCGCGATATCGGCCTCATCGGCCTGGCCGACGAGCCGCTCGAGATCGTGTGGACGCCGGAGTTCCTCCGGTCGTTCGGCGGGGCCATGCTCATTCCGCCCGGCCCGCTGGACCGCGGCCTGTCGAGCTTCTTCGCGATCACGCCCATGCCCGACGACTGGACCGATGCCCAGCGCGAGTCCTACCTCCGCGAGGACAACGCCCGCATGCTCCGGCTGCTGACCATCCACGAGGCGGTGCCGGGCCACTACCTCCAACTGGCGTACTCGAACCGCTGCCCATCCCTGGTGCGCGCGATCTTCCAGTCCGGCGTCTTCGCCGAGGGTTGGGCGGTGTACGTGACCCAGGTGATGATGGACGTCGGCTACGGCGCCGAGGATCCGGCGCTCATGCTCGTCCACTGGAAGTTCTACCTGCGGGCCATCACCAACACCTTGATGGACATCGCGATCCACACCGGGGCCATGGAGCGCGAGGAGGCCATGAAGCTCATGGTCGAGCAGGGATTCCAGGAGGAATCCGAGGCCTCAGCGAAGTGGGACCGGGCCCGGCTGTCGAGCACCCAGCTGTGCGAGTACTTCCTGGGCTACACCGAGATGGCCGATCTCGAGCGCGAGGCCCGCGCCCGAGCGGCCGAGGCCGGGACCCCGTTCCGCTGGCGCCACCACCTCGAGGCGGTGCTGGCCCACGGCACGCCGCCCACGCCGGTCATCCGCGACATCCTGTTCGGGGACACCTGAGCGGATGGGCCGAGGCTTCGGGGCCCTCCGCCACCGCAACTTCCGCCTCTACTGGTCCGGCCAGGTCGTCAGCCTGGTCGGGACCTGGATGCAGAGCGTCTCCCAGCCCTGGCTCGTCCTCGAGCTCGGCGGCTCCGCGCTCCAGGTGGGCACGGTCATTGCCCTCCAGTTCGCGCCGGCCCTGTTCCTGGCGCCCATCGGCGGCGTTCTGGCCGATCGGTTCGACAAACGCGGGCTCCTCCTCGTCACCCAGGCCCTCGCCATGCTCCAGGCGGCCACTCTCTTTGGGCTGACCTTCAGTGGCGGGATCGAGATCTGGCAGATCCAGGTCCTGGCCCTGATCCTGGGCATCACCAGCGCATTCGACATGCCGGTCCGCCAGTCGTTCGTGGCCGAGGTCGTGCCGCGCCGCGATCTGCTGCAGGCGATCGCCCTGAACAGCGCCTCGTTCAACCTGGCCCGTGTCGTCGGTCCTGCGGTGGCCGGCATCACCCTCGCCCTGTTCGGCAGCGCGTTCAACTTCGGAATCAACACCCTGACGTACACCGCGGTCCTGGTCGGGCTGCTGCTCATCGACCCGAAGACCCTCATCCGGGTCCCGATCCCTGCGATCCAGCCCAGCATCCGGACCTCGCTGCGCGAGGGCTTCCAGTACGCGGCGCAGACTCCGAGCGTCCTGTGGCTGCTCGTCCTGCTGGGCGGGATGAGCGTGTTCGCGATGAACTTCCAGACCTTGCTCCCGCTCTTCGCCCGGTTCACGCTGGACATGGATGCCGGCGCCTACGGAGCGCTGTTCGCGGTGATGGGCGCTGGGTCGCTGGTCGGTTCGCTGGTCCTCGCGTTCATGGGTGAAAGCCGGCCGCGGCTACGCCTGATCCTGGGCGGCGGCGTGGCGTTCCTCGTGTTCGAGGTCATGCTCGGCCTGATCCGGACTCCCGCTCTGGCCTACCCCGTCGTCGCCCTCGTCGGCCTGGCGTCCATGCTCATGGTCAACACGATCAACGCCACCGTCCAGCGCTCGGTGCCGGACGAGCTGCGCGGCCGGGTGATGGCCCTGTACGTGACCGTGTTCGCGGGGTCCGGGCCGCTGGGCGGCCTGTTCGCCGGCGCGGTGGCCCAGGTCCTGGGCCCGCCCGCGGGATTCATCATCGGCGCGGCCCTGGCGTCCATCTTCCTGGCCCTCACCTGGTGGAAGCTCGGTCGCCGTGGGCCCATGCCACTGACGGCGCCGACGCCGGCCTGACCGCGACCGACCGACCAATCCAACCGCTGTGACCGCGCCCGCCACCGCTGCCGAGTCGAACCGCGCGAACCTGACCCTGGGTCTCCTGGCCCTCGCCCACTCGCTCATCCACATGCAGTCGGCGGTGATGCCGCTGGTGTACATCGCGGTCATCGACCAGTTCGGCCTGAACGAGGCGTCCATCGGCTTGTTCATCGCGGTCACGACCGCGGTCGCCGGCGCCATGCAGCTGTCGTATGGGTTCCTGACCCGCTACATCGCGCGCCCGGTGCTGATCGGCGTCGGCCAGCTCGTGTTCGGTGTCAGCCTCATGCTGGCCGGGTTCGCGACCACCATCGGCCAGCTGCTGGCCACGATCAGCGGCGCCCGGGTGGGCGCCAGCCCGCAGCATCCGGTGGGCAACGGGATCCTGTCCGATGCGTTCCCGCCCGAGCGGCGGGGATTCGCGATCAGCACCCACATCGCCGGCGGCAACGTGGGCACCATCCTGGTCCCGTTCATCGGCGGCGCCCTTCTCGCCTCCGTGGGCTGGAACCTGACCCTGGTCGCGTTCGGGATTCCCGCACTCCTCGTCGGCGTCCTGATCCTGTGGTTCGTCCGCGAGGACTCCCGGACGTACCGCCGTGATGCCCGGGCCGCGGGCAGCTGGTCGAGCCACGTCCGGGCGGTGTTTCGTCGGCGAGACCTCATGAAGATCCTGGCCGCCGCGATGGTCGCGGCCGGCGGTCGTGGTCTGGACATCGCGGCGCCGTTCCTGCTCCTGTACTTCCGCTCCGAGCTCGGCATCGACGACAACACCGTCCTGTGGCTGTATGCCCTGCTCCTGGTCGGAGCAGTCGTCGGCCCGGTCCTGGCCGGCATCCTGTCGGACCGATACGGCCGGCGCCGGACCCTGATCGTCTACTACGTCCTGTCCTCGGTCGGGATCCTGTCCGTCGTGCTGGTCGGCGGCAACCTCCTGCTCCTCGCACCACTCCTCCTGCCGTTCGGGACTGCAGTTTTCAGCGAGGGCCCGGTCCTCCAGGCGTTCCTCGCGGATCGGGCGGTCGGCCCCATCCGCGACGTCGCGTTCTCGATCTACTTCACCGCAGCCTTTGGAATCGGTGCGTTGTGGGCGCTGATCATCGGCGCCATCGTGGCCGGCCCCGGCTACGTGACCGCGTTCGTGGTCATGGCCGTGTCCTACATCGCGGGCGCCATCCTCATCTCGCTCGTTCGGGATCGACCACCGGATGTCGGGCTGGACGCCGCCGGCACCGAGCCTGCCTAGGCGGGTTGGCCGGTCTTCCTCCGGGACAGCCGGTTGGCCTCCTTCTCGAAGCGGTTGCCGCGGTAGGCGTTCTGGCCGTGGAGGAGAGCCGACAGGCTCGAGGCGACGTAGGCAACCGGGAAGACGATCCCCCAGCGCTCGTACTGCGCGACGTGGACCCGTTCGTGCCGGCGGCTGACCTCGAGTGCCCGCGCATTGGCCCCCAGCACGACGTGGCCGAGGGTCAGCGCGCCCGCCCCGCCATGCCCGACCGGCACCACCTTCAGCCCGCGGCGAATGACGCCGCCGTACCCCTCGAACGCTCCGGACACGAATGCCACGTGACCGCCGGTGAGGGCGCCCGCGACCAGGATCGCGACCCCGAACAGGGTCACGGGCAGCGCCCAGATCAGGCCCAGGGGCCACGGCAGGCGAAGACCGTCGCGCATGGGCGGCAGGGTAGCCGACGGCTAGAATCCGGCCGAGAACCGATCGTGCCACTGCCCGTCACAGGAGCGCCCCTCCGATGACCTCCGACTCGGCCACCATCGAGAACCTCCTCCGCGAGGACCGCACCTTCCCGCCGCCGCCCGCCTTTGCCGCGGCCGCCATCGCGAACGACCCCGACATCTACGAGCGCACGGCCACCGACGAGGGGTTCGAGGCGTTCTGGGCCGAGGAGTCGCGCCGGATCGACTGGATCGAGCCGTGGCAGCGGCTTCTGAAGTGGGAAGCCCCGTTCGCCGAGTGGTTCGTGGGCGGCAAGCTGAACGTGAGCGTCAACTGCCTCGACCGCCACGTGGCCAACGGCCTCGGGGACAAGGTTGCGTACCACTGGGAGGGCGAACCCGGCGACCACCGGACGATCACCTACGCCCAGCTGCTGGCCGAGACCTGCCAGATGGCGAACGCCCTCCGTGAGCTCGGCGTCAAGAAAGGCAACCGGGTCGCGATCTACATGCCGATGATCCCCGAGCTGCCGGTGGCGATGCTGGCCTGCGCCCGGATCGGGGCGCCGCACAGCGTCGTGTTCGGCGGATTCAGCGCGGACGCCCTGGCCGGCCGGATCGACGATGCGCAATGCACGACGGTGATCACCGCCGACGGCGGCTACCGCAAAGGCGCGCTCGTGCCGCTCAAGGACAACGCGGACGACGCCATGGGCCGGTCGCCCTCGGTCGAGCACTGCATCGTCGTCCGGCGAACCGGCCAGGACGTGGCCTGGCAGGAAGGCCGG
>DASYGU010000255.1:0-4070 GCA_035999355.1 Candidatus Limnocylindria bacterium
CAGCTCGACAACGTCGAGGACCTCCTGGCCGATGTGACGGCCAGCCCCCGCTTCGACGCCGACGTCTTCACCCTCGAGCGGTCGCTGCAGGTCATGCTCGGCAACCGGGCGGGCTCCACCCTCATCGGCCTGCTGACCGTCACCCGCGAGGTGTTCGAGGAGGTGGGCCAAATCGGGCTGGCGCCGGAGATCATCGAACGCATCGTCGGCTGGCGGGCCCGGTTCGGGCTGGCCATCGATAACGCTCTGAACTTCCTGAATAACCCGGACGGGATCCAGGGCCACAACCTGGGCACCCAGGTCATCCACGGCGAGGGTGGCTCGACCCTCCAGGGCCGGCTGACCCTCGTCCGCTACAACAACGAGCCGCAGTTCTTCATTGCCGACGCGGACATCCTGCTTCACATCGCGGGCGACCTCATGGAGCAGCTCGGTGAGCACCTGGAGCCGGACATGATCGACGCTGAGCTCGTCGCTCGACTTCGCGAGGCGGTCGAGCGCATCGAGCGCCGGGCCGGCCCGCCGCCCGCCGCGAGCCCGCTCGCCGAGGACTGACCGATGGCCACCAGCACCGCGCCCGTCCTGCCCTTCACCGACAACCCGGATGCCAATGTCCTCCTCGGGGCAGACCCGCTGGCCCTCCTCATCGGCTACGCGCTCGACCAGCAGGTCACCGTCCAGCACGCATTCACCGGGCCGTGGGAGCTCCGCCGCCGCATCGGCCACCTCGACCCGTTCCGGATCGCATCCATGGACCCGGGCGAGCTGGAGCACGTGTTTCGCGAACGCCCGGCGCTTCATCGCTATCCGGCGTCGATGGCCACCCGGGTGGCCGACCTGTGCCGGATCGTGGCCGACACGTACGGCGGTGACGCGAGCCGGATCTGGACCGAGGCGCACGATGGCGCAGACCTCGAGAAGCGGCTCCTCGCCCTGCCGTCCATCGGCCAGATGAAGGTCTATGGTCTGCTCGCGATTCTGTTCAAGCGGTTCGGCGTTCGGTTGCCCGGGCTCGAGGAGCGGCTGCCCACCTGGCCGACCCTGGGCGACGTCGATACTCCTGAGGCGCTCGAGCACTACCAGACCCAGAAACGCGCCTACAAAGCGGCCCTCCGCGCGGAAGCGGCGACGAAGGCCTAGGGGTTCAAAAAGGCAACGAAAAGGAGGCCGGACGTGGGCACTCGCCGGCCTCCCCAGCCCATCCTACCCATCCGCGATGCGGGGTCAGTAGTACTTTCAGCCCAGTAGGACACTGTCCGTGAGGCGGGTCCGACCGATCCACACCGCGGCCATCGCCAGGGCCGGACGATCCAGCCGTGAAAGCTCGGCGAGCGACTCGTCATCGGCCACCGACAGGTAGTCGATCCGCGCCAGTGATTCGGCACTGATCCGCTCGGTCATCCGGGCGCGGAGCACCTCGGCCGACCGCTCCCCGCCGTCGTACGCGGCCTCCGCGGCCGCGATCGCCGCGAACAGGCAGGTCGCCGCGTGGCGCTCCTCGATCGACAGCCCGCGGTTCGCCGCCGAGACGGCAAGGCCGTCCGGATCACGGAGGACCGGGCACACCACCAGCTCGACGTTGGCGAACAGGTCCGCCAGCATCCGCCGCACGACGACCACCCGCTGGCCGTCCTTCTGTCCCAGGTAGAGGCGGGCCGGCCCGACAAGGTGGAGCAACTTCATGGTCGTGGTCGCGACCTCGTCCAGGTACCCCGGCCGCGATGCGCCCTCGAGCCTGCCGGTCAGGCCGTCCACCGTGATCCGGGTCACATGGGGAGGATCCACGGTCCCGTGGCCGGGCAGGAACACGAGGTCCACGCCGGTTTGCCCGAGGAGGACGAGGAGCCGCTCTTCCTCGGTCGCCGTGCCGCCCGGATCGGGCTGGTTGCTCACCACCACGGCGCCGTCGGTCTCGCGAGCACGCTCCACGAGGGACAGCTGCCCGGAGTGGACGAGGCCGGTGGTCGGGACGAAGCCGATGGAGTGCCCGGCTCGTCGGAGTTCGAGGATCGCGTCCCGCAGCTCGTCGACGCCGCGGACGACCTCCACGCCTAGGTGTCCTGCTGGCGCGCGCGACGCGGCGAGCGGGAGCGGGTCGACCGCGACGCGCGTGCAGGGCCGCTGGGCGTATCGCCACGAGCCCGATATCGGTCGGCGATGAGATCCCACAGCCGCTCGGCGACCTGGCGCTTGGGGAGCATCGGCCAGTCGGTCAGCGTGCCTTCCCGACCGAAGACGACGACCTTGTTCTCTTCCGAGCCGATCGCGTCGAACGGGCCGCCGACCTTGTTGGCCACGATCAGGTCGAGGCCCTTGTCGCGCAGCTTGCCGGTGGCGTTGGCCTCGAGGTCGTCGGACTCGGCCGCGAAGCCGATGAGGAACGGGCGAATGGCTTCGGGCATCTCGCCGACCTCGGCAATGATGTCCGGGTTGGGGACGAGCTCCAGCCGGAGGCTCTCCGAGCCGCGCTTGATCTTCTGGCCGCTCGTCTTGGCCGGGGCATAGTCGGCGACCGCGGCCGCCATGACGAGGATGTCGGCCGAGGGAGCGATCCGGAGCACGGCCTCGCGCATGTCCGATGCGGTGGTCGCGTCGACCACGTTCACGCCGCGGGGCGCGGTCACCGACATCGCGCCGGCGACGAGGGTCACCGCCGCGCCACGGTCGCGGGCCGCCTCAGCCAGGGCAACGCCCATCTTTCCGCTCGAGCGGTTGCCGATGAACCGGACCGGGTCGATCGGCTCGCGGGTACCACCCGCGCTGATCGCCACCCGCAGCCCGTCGAGGTCGCCGGCGCGCGCGAACAGGCGCTCCACGGCGGCGACGACCGCTTCCGGCTCGGCGAGTCGCCCAATCCCGGTCAGACCCGAGGCCAGCGCGCCGACCTCCGGCTCGACGACGAGGTAGCCGAAGCCGCGGATCGTCTCCACGTTGCGCTGGGTCGCGGGGTGGGTCCACATCCCGGCGTCCATGGCCGGGGCCACGACCACGCGAGCCCGGCTGGCGGCGACGATCGCGGTCACCGCGTCATCCACCAGGCCGGCCGCGAGTTCGCCGAGCAGGTTGGCGGTGGCGGGCGCCAGGACGATGGCGTCGGCCGCCTCGGCCAGCTCGATGTGGGCAATGTGCTGGTCCGGATCGAGGGCGAGCACGTCGGTGATCACCGGCCGATGGGTGAGCGACGCGAACGTGAGCGGGGTGACGAAGGCGGTCGCGGCCGGGGTCATGGCCACGTCCACGATCGCCCCCGCGTTCATGAGCTGACGAACGAGGACCGCGGCCTTGTAGGCCGCAATGCTCCCGCTGACCCCGACCACCACTCGGCGGCCGACGAGAGTCCCGTCGGTGCCCTCGGTCACGTGCGTGACTCCGTGCGGGCGGCCGCCAGCGCCGAGGCGTAGCGGACGCCGCGCAGGGTCAGCTCCGGCTCGACCCGGTCGATGCCGGGCACGTCGGCGAGCCATGGCTGCAGGGCGAATCCGCCGGTGGCGATGACCGTCACCCGCGCGTCGCGCGGCGACCGCTCCACCAGCTCGCCGCGGATGGCGGCCAGGAGGCCGCTCAGCAGGCCGATGTAGCCGTTGACCGTGCCGCTCTGCATGGCCGCGATCGTATTGGACCCGATCGCCTGCGAGGGGCGCACGAGCTCGATCCGCGGCAGCTTCGAGGTTCGTCCCACGAGCGCGTCAACCGAGATCCCGAGCCCGGGCGCGATGGCGCCACCGATGTACGCGCCCTCCGCGCTGAGGACGTCAAAGTTGGTGCTCGTGCCCATATCGATCACGATGGCCGGTCCGTCGAACTCCTCGCGTGCGGCGAGCGCGTTGGCCAGCCGATCGGCGCCCGCTTCGGCGGCACGGTCGATCTCGATGGCCAGGATCCCGTCCAGCGCCGCGGCGTCCACGATGAACGGCCGAACGCGAGCCCGGCGGGCGAGCATCCGGGTCCATCGGGCGACGAGCGGCGGCACGACGCAGGCCAGCGCGGCCGCGTCGACATCGTCCAGCCGGTGGCCGTCCAGGGCCAGGAGCCCGGTGACGGTGGCCGCGAGCTCGTCGTCGGTCGCGCGG
>DASYGU010000288.1:0-4489 GCA_035999355.1 Candidatus Limnocylindria bacterium
ACCAGCGACTTCGCGTCGTTGATCGCGCCGTCGGCCACCGCGGTCAGCGCCTCATCCAGGGTCAGCCAGGTGCGCTCGAGCGCCTCATCCTCCGGACTGGTGACGTCGACCGGCGACAGGTCGGTGGCAAGCCACAGGCTCAGGTACTCGGTGCAGAACCCGGGCGCCGTCCAGAACGCCGGTCCGGCCTCCCACCTGCCCGCGCTCACCCCGCACTCCTCGGCCAGCTCCCGCTCGGCGGTCTGCCGGGGCTCCTCCCCCGGGTCGCGGGTCCCAGCCGGGATCTCGAGCGTCTCCCGCCCCGCCGCCTGCCGCCATTGGCGCACCGCGGCCATCCGTTCGCCGTCCCACGCCAGGATCCCCACCGCGCCGGGGTGCTCGATGATCTCCCGCGTGGCGGGCCGTCCATCGGTCATCACCACCTCGTCCACCCGCATCGTGAGCAGCCGCCCCGCGTACGCAACCCGAGATTCCACCGTTCGCTCTTCCATGGCCCGATCTTGCCATTCCGGACCCCCCGCCTGCCCCTGCTAGCATCGATGCTCGTGATCTCGGTCCATGGTCTTGAGCGTCGGTTTCGCACGGTCACCGCCGTGTACGACCTGTCATTCAACGTGCCCGCGGGCGCGGTCTACGGGCTCCTCGGCCCGAATGGCGCGGGCAAGACGACCACCATCCGGATGCTGGCCGGGCTCATCGCGCCCACTGCCGGCACGGCCGAGATCGCGGGACATCCGCTCGGACCGGACAATGCCGCCATCCGGGCCATGACCGGGATCCTGACCGAGAGCCCCGGCCTCCATGACCGGCTCACTGCGCGTCAGAACCTCGCCTACTACGGCCGCCTGTACGGCCTGACCGATGGTCCGCTGCGGGAGGCCGTGGACCGATACCTCGACATCGTGGGCCTGACCGAAGCCGCCGACCGGCGCGTCGGCGGCTTCTCCAAGGGCATGCGCCAGCGGGTCGCCGTCGCCAGGGCTCTCCTCCACGAGCCGCGGGTCATCTACCTCGATGAGCCCACCAGCGGACTCGACCCGGAGGCCGCCAAGTCCATCCGCGCGCTGATCGCCAGCCTCCGCGAGGAGGGCCGCTCGATCCTGCTGTGCACCCACAACCTCGACGAGGCCGAGCGTCTGTGCGACCAGATCGGCATCCTGAACGGCCATCTCCTGGCCGAGGGCTCCCCGGCCGAGCTCCGGCGCCACGGGCGCCCGACGACGACCAGGATCGAGTTGGACGGGGGACCGGTGGACCCCGCCGCCCTCGCCGCCACAGTGCGCGCGCTGCCGTTCGTCACCGCGGTCACCTCCGGCGCGGCAGATCTCACCGTGGAGCTGGCCGAGCCCCGCCAGGACACCCCGGACCTCGTCAGGGAGCTCATCCAACAGGGCGCGCGGGTGGTGGCCGTCAGCGAGAACGTGGCCAGCCTGGAGCAGGTCTACCTCGACCTCGTGGGTGAGCGCGCAGACCGCGATGCGGAGGGGGTCCATGCGGCCTGACCTGGTATGGATCGTGTTTGGCAAGGAATGGCGAGAGATCGCCTCCAACCGGCTCCTGCTGGGCGCGGTGGCTGCCCCGGCCATCATCTTCGCCGCCATCCCGACCGCCATCGTGGCGTTCATCCAGGTCAACGACATCGACATGGCACAGCTCGGCCAGATCGAGCTCATGCTCGCCGCGTTCCCTGACCTGCCGGTCAAGCTCGCCGCCCAGGGCTTCATCGTCACGAACTTCATGGCCTATTTCCTCCTGATTCCGGCCATGGTCCCCATCGCCATCGCCTCCCAGTCGGTCATCGGGGAGCGACAGGCCCGGTCACTGGAACCCCAGCTCGCGACCCCGATCGAGGTCTCGGAGCTGCTGGCCGGCAAGACCATTGCCGCCGCCCTGCCCGCCATCCTGGCCACCTGGGTGGTGTGGGTCGGCTACGGACTGATCAATGCCGCCATCGCCGACCCGCGCCTCCTTCGGATGGTGTTCAGCCCGCAGTGGATCGTGGCCATGGCCAGCCTCGTCCCGCTCATCTGCGTTCTGTCCGTCCTGCTGGGCGTGATCGTGAGCTCGCGGGTGGGCGATCCGCGCACCGCGCAACAGTTCGGCGCGTTCGTCGTGCTCCCGATCATCGCCATCGCGGTGGCTCAGTTTCTGGGCGGACAGGCCACCTTCACGATGCAGCAGGTCCTCACTGCGGACCTGATCACGATCGGCTTGATCGGCGGGCTGCTGGTAATCGGCTCATGGGCCTTCAATCGCGAGGAGATCCTCACCCGCCTCGGATGACGGCGGCTTGCTGACTGAAGGCATGCCAGCGAGAGATCGCAGCCATTGATCGGTCTCTCGCGGGGAGCGGAGGCGCACAAGGACCCGCTCCGTTTCCCGCTCGAATCGACCCTCGATCTCGCGACGGAGATCATCATGGGTCCGGATCGCCCACACGATCGGGGAGCGGCGCCCCAATGCCCTTCGGTACCGTTCCACGTTGTCGTGATGGAGCGGCTCCTGCCGAATGACGCGACGAGCCGTGCGGCGGATGAGCCGTCGGAGGATGGTTCGCAGGGGGTAATCGAGCCAGATGACCCACTCGGCCCGATCCCAGGAGGCCACGATGGCGGCCCGATGAGCGCCGTCGATGACCCATGAAGGCTGCTCCGTCACGGCGCGGGCACGCTCGGCAAAGCTGGCCCGATCGGACTCCGACCAGCCCGGTCCCCAGTACAGCGCATCGAGCTGGACATGCTCCAGACCGAGTTGGTCCGCGAGCTTCTCGGCGAGGACCGTCTTCCCTGAGCCCGAGGTCCCGACGACGTAGATTCGCGCCGGCGACGACGACCGAATTCGGCCTGCGGGTGTGTTTTCGTTGACCACGTCGTCATCATCGCTCACCCGGCGATCCTGTGGAACTCCACCAAACCCCACAAAACTTCCCCCTTCCCCCCGTAACCGGTCCATGCCTAGACTGTCGGCGCGTCCTGCCGTTTCGGGTGGGTTCCACCCCTCTTGGCGGCCGAAGGCGCACACCGGAGGAGGATCCATGGCCACAGCCTCAGTGACGTCCGACTCGCCCAGCCTGGAGCGGAACGCGGTCGGTGCGACCGGCGTGGCCTTCCAATCCATCACTCACATGGCGCCGGCGGTCGCAACCGCGGCCTCGCTCGGCGCAGCCACCGTCTTTGCCGGCGCGATCACACCACTGGCCGTCCTGTTCGCCATGGTCGCGGCCCTGTTCACCGCCTACTCGCTTGGCGAGCTGGCCCGTCACCTGCCTTCGGCGGGAGGCATGTACACCTATGTCGGCCGCGGGCTGGGATCCTTCTTCGGCTGGCTCATGGCCTGGGCATTCACGTTGGCCGAGCCCCTGGTCGCACCGCTCCTGTTCGGGGGCTTCGGGTTCTTCGGCGCGATCTTCGTCGCGACCTACCTGAACGTGGAGCTCACCGAGATGTGGGCCATCCTGGCCGTCGCCTGCGGCCTGTTGACCTGGTGGCTGCTGTACAGCGGCATCTCGTTCAGCACCCGGGCCGGGGTCGTCCTGGGCTCCATCGAAATCGCTATCTTCCTCGTCATCTCCACCCTGCTCATCATCAACGCCGGGTCGAACAACACCGTGGATGTCTTCATTCCTGGCGCGGACGGCCTCACGCCGGCCCTGCAGGGGATGGTCTTCTGCCTGTTGGCCTTCATCGGGTTCGAAGCGGCTGCGCCATTGGGCGAAGAGGCGAAGGATCCCAAGCGCACCATCCCGCGGGCGGTGGTCTGGTCGACCATCCTGATTGGCGCCTTCTACGTGTTCAACATGTACGCCGCCACCGTGTACTTCGGTCCCGATCGGATGGCGTCCGAGTTCCTCGGCTTCAACGCCGGCGATCCATGGGGCGGGATGGCGGAGGAGGTCCTGCCGGTGATTGGCGGATTCGCGGTCCTGTTCGCCATCCTCAACAGCTGCCTGGCCAATGCCAGCGCGGGCGCGACCGCGGCGACCCGTTCGGTGTTCAACATGGGGCGCGGCGGACTGCTGCCCCGCTTTCTGGGAGCGGTGCACCCGACCCGGCAGACGCCGGTGAACGCGGTGCACGTCCAGATGATCCTGGGCATCGCGCTCGTGCTCATCCTGGGATTCGTTCTCACGACCGATCCCTTCCCGGCCGGCCTGAACGTCTACGCCTTCCTGGGCACCTTGCTCGGGCTGCTGTTCGCCGGGATGTACATGGCCGTGAACCTGGCCTGCATCGGCTACTTCCTGCGTGAAGGTCGGGAGCACTTCAACCCGATCAAGCACCTGGTCGTCCCGATCATCGGCTTCATCGCGATGATCCCGGCCCTCCTGTTCGTGATCGGCGGCGTGACCATCCCGATCATCGACCTGGAGGTTCCTTCGCTCGGCGGTGACCTCGTCCTGATCGCCCCGATTGCGGGGGTCTGGATGTTGATCGGGATCGTCCTGTACTTCGTCCTCCGTGCCATGCGGCCGCAGGCGTTGAAGGAGCTT
>DASYGU010000305.1:0-5386 GCA_035999355.1 Candidatus Limnocylindria bacterium
TGGTCGAGCTTGATCGCGCCGGGGGCGGTTGATGGTCTCCAAGATCCTGATCGCCAACCGGGGCGAGATCGCCGTTCGCATCCTGCGGACCTGTCGCGAGATGGGCATTCCGGCGGTCGTCGCCTTCAGCGAGCCGGATCGCGAGTCCATGGCCGTCCGCCAGGCGGACGAGGCCATCTGCATCGGTCCAGCCGAGGCACGGCGTTCATACCTGAACCAGCCGGCCCTGATCAGCGCCGCGCTCATCACCGGCTGCGATGCCATCCATCCGGGATACGGCTTCCTGTCGGAGGACGCGTCGTTCGCGGAGGCGTGCGCGGTCCACGACCTGGCGTTCATCGGTCCCCGGGCGCAGGTCATCGAGCGGTTTGCATCGAAGTACGCGGTTCGCCGCATGCTTGCCGCCACCGGTCTGCCCACCGTCCCGGGCAGCACGGGCATCGTGGCGGATCTGGCCGATGCCCTGGCCCAGGCCGAGCAGGCTGGCTATCCGGTGCTGCTCAAGCCGTCCGCCGGCGGCGGGGGTCGCGGCATGCGCCTCGTCCGCTCGCCGCGCGAGATGGAGACCTCATTGCCCCTCGCGCGCTCCGAGGCGCGCGCGGCCTTTGGCGACGACTCGCTGTACTTCGAGCGGTGGATCGAGGACAACCGCCACGTCGAGGTCCAGGTGCTGATCGACACCCATGGCAACGGCATCCACCTGGGCGAACGGGACTGCTCCGTCCAGCGCCGGCACCAGAAGATCATCGAGGAGGGCCCGTCGCCGGCCATGGCCGAGCCTGCCCGTGAGCGGCTCCGCGACCTCGCCATCCGCTCGGTGCTCTCGGCCGGGTACGAGAACGCGGGCACGCTCGAGTTCCTCCTCGACCGGGAGGGCAACTTCTACTTCATCGAGATCAACTGCCGGATCCAGGTCGAGCACCCGGTCACCGAGATGCTGACCGGGATCGACCTCGTCGCCGAGCAGATCCGGATCGCCTCGGGCGAGCCGTTGACCCTCACCCAGGAGCAGGTCGTCATCCGCGGACACGCGGTCGAGTTCCGGATCACCGCCGAGGACCCGCACGACAACTTCTCGCCACAGAGCGGCACGGTGAGCGACCTCCAGCTGCCTGGTGGCGCCGGCGTGCGGGTCGATACCCACTTGTACCCGGGCTACGAGATTCCGCCGTACTACGACTCGCTCCTGGCCAAGCTCGTGGTCTGGGGCGAAAGCAGGCCCGAGGCCCTGGCCCGCGCTCGTCGAGCGCTGGCGGAGACCCACATCGAGGGGGTGAAGACCAACCTCCCCTTCCATCGGGCGATCGTCGACAATGCGGCCTTCGTGGACGCCGAGGTCAGCACCAGCCTGCTCGATCGCGTCGGCCCCGCCGCCTTCGTCGGCGAGCCCGCGTCAGCCACGATCCGTCAGTGAGGGACCGATGACCACCAACCCCACGACCGGGGGTCCGGACCCGGCCCTGCCGCCGCTCCCGTGGGAGGCGGCGGACATCATGACCATCCTCCCGCACCGCTACCCATTCCTGCTCATCGACCGGGTCATCGAGATCGAGCCGGGCAAGCGGCTGGTCGCTATCCGAAACGTGACCGCCAACGAGCCGCAGTTCACCGGCCACTTCCCCGATCGGCCGATCATGCCCGGCGTCCTCCTCGTCGAGTCGCTGGCCCAGGCTGGTGCGGTGGCGGTCCTGTCGTACCCCGAGAACCGCGGCAAGCTGGTCCTGTTCGCCGGCATCGACGAGTGCCGCTTCCGCCGGGTGGTCGTCCCGGGCGACACCCTCCGGTTGGAGATCACGGTCGAGAAGCTCGGCCGCGTGTCCGGCCGTGCGCGCGCGGTGGCCACGGTCGAGGGCGAGGTCGCGGTCGAGGCCCTGCTCTCGTTCATCCTGCCCCGCGACCAGGACATCGCCGGTGGGCGGCTGAGCGGTGGCTGAAGAGGCCCCGCGGCCCAGCTCACGCGATCGCGGCGAGCGCCGGGTGGTCATCACCGGCCTGGGCGCGGTCACGCCACTCGGCAACGACGTGCCCAGCTACTGGGAGGGGCTGGTGGCCGGCCGGAGCGGCATCGCACGCCTGGCGAGCTTCGACCCGAGCGGGGTTCCCTCCCAGGTCGGCGGCGAGATCAAGGACTTCGACGCGGCCCAGTTCATGGACCGCAAGGACGTCCGCCGTCACGACAAGTACGTCCACTACGCGTGGGCCGCCGCCGCCCAGGCGCTCGCCGATGCCGGCCTTTCGAACCCGATCGTCGATGACGCGGACGCGGAGCGCGCGGGGGCGATCGTGGCCACCGGCATCGGCGGGATCACGTCGCTCGTGCGCGACGCCCAGGCCGCCCTGACCGAGGGCTACGACCGGGTCGGCCCGTTCAGCATCCTGAACATGATTCCGGACACGGCCGCCGGCCACGTGGCCATTGCGGCCAATCTGCGCGGCCCGAACTACGCGACGGTCAGCGCCTGTGCGTCGTCAAACCATGGGATCGGGGAGGCCGCCGGCATCATCCGCCGCGGCGATGCCGACGTGATGGTGGCCGGCGGCTCGGAGGCGGCGATCTGCGAGATGGTGGTGGCCGCCTTCTGCGCCATGCGCGCACTGTCCACCAAGCGCAATGACGACCCGGAGCGCGCGTCGCGCCCGTTCGATGTGGATCGCGACGGCTTCGTCATCGCCGATGGGGCGGGGATGATCGTGCTCGAGGACCTCGAGCACGCCCAGGCCCGCGGCGCGACGATCCGAGCCGAGTTCATCGGCTACGGCGCGTCAGACGACGCCTCCCACGTGACCATGCCCGCGCCGGGGGGTCGGGGTGCGGTGGCCAGCATGCGGATCGCCCTTGCCGACGCCGGGCTGGCTCCTGCCGAGCTGGACTACATCAACGCCCATGGCACCTCCACCCCGCCCAACGACCCGGCCGAGACGACGGCGATCAAGACCGTCTTCGGCGAGGACGCCTATCGGGTCCCGATCAGCAGCACGAAGTCGATGACCGGCCACCTGATGGGTGCCGGCGGCGGGATCGAGGCGGTCGCCTGCGTGCGGGCCCTCGAAACGGGAACCCTGCCCCCCACCATCAACCACGACCAGGCCGATCCCGACTGCGACCTCGACTACGTGCCCAACGCGGCCCGCCAGGTGCCGATCGCGACGGCGATGAGCAACGCGTTCGGCTTCGGCGGGCACAACGCGACCCTGGTTTTCCGCCGTTGGGACGACGCCTGACCGATGGCCGACGACGAGATCCTGGCCGCGGTCGATGCCCTCACCCAGCCGTTCCTCGACAGCGGGCTCGACGAGCTCGAGGTCGAGTCCGGAGGGATCACGGTCCGGCTCGCGCGTCCGCGGCCGGCAGCCGCGTCCGCACCGGGCACGTCGACCTCCGGGGCCGCGGGGACGGGGTCCCCATTTGGTGAGCCCGCCCCCGGCCATCGGTTCATCACGGCGCCGCTGACCGGCATCTGGTACGGCGCGCCGTCGCCCGGTGCCCGGGCGTATGTCCAGCTCAACGGGGAGGTGGCAGCGGGACAGGTGGTCGGCCTGATCGAGGCCATGAAGCTGTTCAACGAGATCAAGTCCGACGTGGCCGGAACGGTGAGCCGCATCCTGGCCGACAATGGGGCCCTCGTGAAGCGCCAGCAGCCGTTGTTCGAGGTCCGCCTGGCATGAGCGCCACGCGCGCGGTCGTCACCGGGTGGGGGATGTACGCCCCAGCCCGGATCATGACCAACGACGAGCTCTCCAGGATCGTCGACACCTCCGACGAGTGGATCGCCAGCCGGACCGGCATCCGCGAGCGGCGGATTGCCGCGGACGACGAGACGACCACCACCCTGGCCACCAACGCCGCACGTGACGCGCTCGCGGTTGCGGGCGTGGACCCGACCGAGGTCGACCTCGTCCTGGTCGCCACCGCCAGCCCCGACTACCTCATGCCGGCCACCGGTGTCCTCGTCGCCCGCGACCTGGGTGCCACCCGAGCGGCCGGGTTCGACCTCAACGCGGCCTGCTCAGGCTTCCTGTTCGGACTGGCCGCCGGCGCCGCCTTCGTGACCAGCGGCATGTACCGCCAGGTGGTGGTCGTGGGCGTTGACCTGCTGAGCCGCTACCTGGACTGGACCGATCGGAACACGTGTGTCCTCTTTGGCGACGGTGCGGGCGCCGTCCTTTTGTCCGCGTCCGACGACGGTCAGGGCGGCCTGGTCAGCATCCGGCTGTTCAGTGACGGGACCGGGGAGGAGGGAATCATCATCCCCGGCGGCGGCACCGCCCATCCCGCGACCGAGGAAACCGTCCGCGATCGACTCCACTTCATGCGGATGGCCGGCAAGGAGGTCTATCGCTACGCGACCCGGCAGCTGGCCGAGACCACCCAGGCCGCGGTGGCGGACGCGGGCCTGCGGATGGGCGACATCGACCTGTTCCTGTACCACCAGGCCAACATCCGGATCCTGGAGACGGTGCGCGACCTGCTCGGGATCGAGGCCGAGAAGGTGTACGTGAACATCGATCGGTACGGCAACACGTCGGCCGCATCGGTGCCCATGGCCTTGGCCGAAGCGGTCGCCACCGGCCGGGTCCAGATCGGTGACCGCATCCTGATGGGCGCCTTCGGCGCGGGGTATACCGCCGGTGCCGCGGTCCTTGAGTGGACGGCCGATCCGACCCGCGCCTTCCTCGCTCCCGGCGAGCAGACCCGCGCCGGCCAGCCCCGGCGCGAGCCGGTGACGGCGGGCAGCGCCTGACGATGGGCGGCATGTTCGACCTCACCGGTCGCTCGGCCTTGGTCACCGGCGGCAGCCGTGGGCTGGGCAAGGCCATCGCCCTCGCGTTTGCCCGACAGGGTGCGGACGTGGCGGTGAACTACCGCGAGAGCGCGGCCGGCGCCGAGGCGGTCGTGGCCGAGGTCACGACCCTGGGACGTCGGGCGGTGGCGGTCCAGGGCAGCACGGCCGATGGGCGTGAGGCCTGCGAGGCCAGCGTGAAGGCCGCGCTCGATGCGTTCGAGAAGGTCGACATCCTGGTCAACAACGCCGGGATCACCCGCGACGACCTCATCATGCGGATGGACGCCGATGATTGGGACTCGGTCATCGCGACCAACCTGTCCGGTCCCTTCTGGATGACCCGCGCCGTCTCGCGGCCGATGATGAAGGCCCGCTACGGCCGGATCATCAACATGTCCAGCGTCGCCGGCCGGATGGGGAACCCGGGCCAGGCGAACTACGTGGCCGCGAAGGCCGGGCTCATCGGTCTGACCAAGACCACCGCCCGCGAGCTGGCCAGCCGGAACGTCACCTGCAACGCGATCGCACCCGGCCTGGTCGAGACCGACATCCTGAACACCTTGTCCGACGCCGCCCGCGAAGCGATCATCCAGATCACGCCC
>DASYGU010000018.1:0-5331 GCA_035999355.1 Candidatus Limnocylindria bacterium
CCTTCCGCGCCCTCGTCGAACGGCTGCCGGCGGCGCTCTACATCGCCGGATTCGGTCCCGAGGCGACCTGGAACTACGTGAGCCCCCGGATCGAGGCCCTGCTCGGGTTCTCCGCCGGAGACTGGATGGCCGACGCGAGCCTGTGGATGCGCCAGATGCACCCCGATGACCGCGACCGGGTCCAGCGCGAGGAAGACGAGGACTGGAGCCGAGAGCCGGGCGTCGTGAGCGCGAGCGAGTACCGCATGGTCGCGCGCGACGGACGCGTGGTGTGGATCCGGGACGAGGCGGTGATCATTGCCGACGAGCACGGCGTCCCCTCCTTCTTCCGCGGCTACATCATCGACATCACCGCCCAGAAGAACGCCGAGCAGGCGCTCCGCCAGAGCGAGGAGCAGACCCGCCGGATCATCGACACCGCGAGCTACGCGTACATCGCGATGGGCCGCGACGGCTCGGTCATCGACTGGAACCAGGCCGCAGAGCAGACCTTCGGCTGGACGCGCGAGGAGATCCTGGGCAAGCCGCTCGCGGATCGGATCATTCCGACCGATCAGCGGGACCCGCATCGCCAGGGACTCAGCCAGTTCATGAAGACCGGGGAGGGACCGGTTCTCGGCACCCGGCTGGAGGTCAACGCCCTCCACCGCGACGGCCGCGAATTCCCGGTCGAGCTGACCATCTGGGCGGTGGGCACCGGCGATTCCGCCAGCTTCTCGGCGCTCGTCCACGACATCACCCTCCGCAAGGAGCTCGAGCGCCAGCTCCAGCACCAGGCCTTCCATGACTCGCTGACCGGCCTTGCCAACCGCGCCCTGTTCGCGGACCGGCTCGCGCACGCAATGGCCCGCCAGCGGGCGCGCCGCTCGCTGGCCGTCGTGTTCCTCGACCTGGACGACTTCAAGACGGTCAACGACAGCCTGGGCCACGCCGCGGGCGACCAGCTCCTGACCGCGGTCGCGGAGCGCCTGCGCGGCGTGATGCGACCGGAGGACACCGTGGCCCGCTTCGGCGGCGACGAGTTCGCGATCCTGCTCGAGGAGACGACCCGCGAGGCCGCGCGGCGGGTCGCCGAGCGAGTCCTCGCCGCCCTCCGCTCCCCGTTCGACCTCCAGGGCAAGCAGGTGTTTGCCCGTGGCAGCGCCGGCGTGGCGATCACCCAGTCCGGCTCGTCGGCCGATGACCTGCTCCGCCACGCCGACCTCGCCATGTACACCGCCAAGGCGCGGGGCAAGGGCCGGATCGAGTTCTTCGAGCCCCGCATGCACCTGGCCGTCATTCGCCGGCAGGAGCTGCGGACCGAGCTCGAGCACGCGATCAGCCGCCAGGACTTCGTGCTCCACTACCAGCCGTTCGTGGATCTCCGCAACGGGCGGCTGACCGGCCTCGAGGCGCTCGTCCGCTGGCGGCACCCGGAGCGCGGCCTGATTGAGCCGGCCGAGTTCATCCCGGCTGCCGAGGAGACCGGGTTGATCGTGCCCCTGGGAGCATGGGTCGCCGGCGAAGCCACCCGACAGCTCGCCGAGTGGGACGCCGCAGGGGTGCTCCCCCGCACCAACGGCCAACGGCCGCTGATCAGCGTGAACGTGTCCACCCGGCAGCTCGCGGATCCAGGCCTGGTCCCGATGATCAGCCAGGCCCTCAAGGACGCCAGCCTGGAACCCAACCGCCTCCTGCTCGAGATCACCGAGAGCACGTTGATGGCGGACGTCGCCGACACCGAGGAGACGCTCGTCCTGCTGCGCGGGATCGGCGTCCAGCTGGCGATGGACGACTTCGGAACGGGATACTCCTCGCTGAGCTATCTCGAACGGCTGCCCGTGGACCTGCTCAAGATCGACCGCTCGTTCACCGCGTCGCTCGGTGACGATCGCGAAATTCCGGTCCTCCTCCGCTCGATCATCAAGCTGGGCCAGACGCTTGGTCTCCAGGTGCTGGCGGAGGGCATCGAGCGCGCGGACCAGGTCGTCCGGCTGCGCGAGCTCGGCTGCCGCCTGGGCCAGGGCTACCACTTCTCGCCGCCCTTGCCGGCCGACGCCGTTCCCGAGGCAGTTGCCCACCACTGGGAGAGCGCGCTCACCGCCTGACCCAAGCGCCGGCGGCCTCCGCTGTCGGCAGACCGACACCGACACGGTCGCCCACTCGCTATCGGCCCGCTGCGCGCCCCCGCATCCTGCGGTCATCAACTTCAGCCGCCAATTCGGAGACCAGACCAATGACCACCATCACCGCCCCCACCACCAACACCGGCAGCGTCCTGATCGGCGCCATCGTCGGCGCAGCCGCGATGCTGATCCTCATGGCCGTGATCGCCCTGGCCGCCGTGAACGTTCCGGCCCTCCTGGCAGAGCCGGCCCCGGCCCCCGCACCCATGACCAACGCCGCCAACAGCGACGACCCCACCCCGCTCTCCGGGATCCTGGAGTTCGCTGACTGACGCTTCCGCTCTGGCCCTCCGAGCCGCGGGAAGTACGAGACCCGGGAGCAATCCCGGGTCTCGGCCTGTCAGTCGCCCGACATGGTCAGTCAGTGGCCAGGCGCCGGAGCACGGTCTGGAGTACACCACCCTGGCGGTAGTACTCCACGTCAACGGGCCCATCGAGCCGAGCAACGGCCGCGAAGGTCCGCACGGTCCCATCCTCGGCCCGGGCCTCGATCGACAGCTGCTGGCGCGGCGACAGCCCCTCCGCGATCCCGCGGATGGTGAGGGCCTCCCGCCCCGTGAGGCCAAGCGACTCGCCGGTCTCACCTGGGAGGAACTGCAGCGGCAGGATCCCCATCCCCAGCAGGTTGGAGCGATGGATCCGCTCGTATGACTCGGCGATCACCGCCCGCACGCCCTGCAGGAGCGGCCCCTTGGCCGCCCAGTCGCGCGAGGAGCCCGAGCCGTACTCGCGGCCGGCGAGCACCACCAACGGGGTTCCGGTCGCCTGATACCGCTGCGAGGCCTCGTAGATCGTCGTCCGCTCCCCGCTCGGGAAGTGCTCGGTCACGTTGCCCTCGGCATCGGGGACGAGCCGGTTGCGGAGCCGAATGTTTGCGAATGTGCCGCGCGCCAGCACCTCGTGGTGCCCGCGCCGCGCCCCATACGAGTTGAAGTCGCGCGGTTCGACGCCATGTTCGATCAGCCACTTCCCGGCCGGGCTGCTCTGCGGGATGGACCCCGCCGGCGAAATGTGGTCGGTGGTGACCGAATCCCCCATCCAGGCCAGCACCCGGGCCGCCTCGATATCGGTCAGCGGCGCCGGCTCGGCACCCAGCCCGTCGAAGAACGGCGGCCGCGCGACGTAGGTCGAGGACGCGTCCCAGGCGTACCGGCCACCCGCAGGCACCGGCAGCGCGCGCCATTGGTCGTCGCCATCGAAGACCGATGCGTACTCGCGGCGGAAGATGTCCGATCGCACCCGCTCGGCGACGATCGCATCAACCTCCTCGACGGTGGGCCACAGGTCGGAGAGAAAGACCGATGCGCCATCGGCATCGACGCCCAGCGGCTCGGTAGTGAGGTCAAGGTCGATCCGCCCGGCCAGCGCGAACGCGACCACCAGCGGCGGTGAGGCCAGGTACGAGGCTCGGGTCAGCGGATGGATGCGGCCCTCGAAGTTCCGGTTGCCGGACAGGACCGATACGCCCACAAGGTCGGTCTCTCCCACCGCGGCCGCGATCGGCTCGGCAAGCGGGCCGGAGTTGCCGATGCAGGTCGTGCAGCCGAATCCGACCAGGTGGAAGCCAAGCGCTTCCAGGGGATCCATCAAGCCGGCCGCTCCGAGGTATTCGGGCACCACCTTGGATCCGGGCGCGAACGAGGTCTTCACCCATTTCGGCACGGTCAGCCCGCGGGCGACGGCCTTCTGGGCCACAAGGCCGGCGGCGACCATGACCGATGGGTTCGAGGTGTTCGTGCACGAGGTGATGGCGGCGATGAGCACCGAGCCCGACCGAATCGAATCGGTCGTCCCGTTCAGCCGCACGGTGGCAGATCGGTCCAGGGCATCGGCGTAGGCCGTCCGGAAGTTATCCGGCAGGCCGGGCAGCGAGACCCGGTCCTGCGGGCGCTTCGGCCCGGCCAGCGAGGGGACGACATGGGCCAGGTCCAGGAAGAGCGACTCGCTGAACATCGGCTCGGGGGAGGCATCGGTTCGGAACAGGTGCTGCGCCTTGGCATACGCCTCGACCCGGGCGACGACCTCGTCCGACCGCCCGGTCATCCGCAGGTAGCGGAGCGTCTCGTCGTCGATCGGGAACAGGGTGGCGGTGGCCCCGAACTCGGGGCTCATGTTGCTGATCGTGGCCCGGTCGGCCAGGCCCAGGCGCGACAGGCCCGCGCCGTGAAACTCGACGAACTTGCCCACCACGCCGTGGGCGCGAAGCATCTCGGTCACGGTCAGGACCAGGTCGGTGGCCGTGGTGCCCGGACGCAACGCCCCGTCGAGCCGGAAGCCCACGACCGCGGGGAGTGGCTGGTACAGCGGCTGGCCCAGGAGCGCGGCCTCGGCCTCGATCCCACCCACGCCCCAGCCGACGACGCCCAGGCCATTGATCATGGTCGTGTGGGAATCGGTCCCGACCAGCGTGTCGGGGAACGCGGTCAACGTGCCGTCGGGGTCGGGGCGGACGGTGACGACGTCGGCCAGGTACTCGAGGTTGACCTGGTGGACGATGCCGGTCCCCGGCGGAACGACCCGGAAGTTGGCGAACGCGCCCTGCGCCCAGCGCAGGAGGGCGTAGCGCTCGCCGTTGCGCTCGTACTCGCGCTCGACGTTGATCAGGAACGCGGCGTCCGACCCGAACTGGTCCACCTGGACCGAGTGGTCGATGACGAGGTCCGCGGGGACGAGGGGGTTGACCCGGTCCGGGTCGCCGCCCATCTCCGCGATCGCGTCGCGCATGGCCGCGAGGTCCACGACGCACGGGACGCCGGTGAAGTCCTGGAGGATGACCCGGGCCGGGAGGAACGGCAGCTCGGTCGTGCCCGGATCGGTGTCCGGTCGCCATGCCGCCAGCGTGGCCAGGTCGTCGGCGGTGACCAGGCCACTCCGCGATGCCGCGTGCCGGGCAGCGTTCTCGACCAGGATCTTGAGCGTGTAGGGCAGACGATCCAGGTCCGGGATGCCCAGGGCGGTGAGGTCGTAGTACCGATACGAGCGGTCCCCGACGCGCAGCGTCGCGCGCGCAGCCGAAGGATCGGGTAATGGTTGGGTCGTCACGATCGCGCCTCCTCAGTCACGGCTGATCGGCGCCGGACGGGTGCGCCCGTCCCGGGTCGAGATTCGCCTTCGAGTATACGCCGCACGATTCCAGCCCAGGCGAGAGTCGACCGTCAAGTCTGGA
>DASYGU010000128.1:0-2813 GCA_035999355.1 Candidatus Limnocylindria bacterium
CCGCTACGACCTGCCGCTGTTCCTGGACGCGTGCCGCTTCGCCGAGAACGCATGGTTCATCCGGACCCGCGAGGCGGGCTACGAGGCCACCCCGATCCCGGACATCGTCCGCGAGATGGCTTCCCTGGCGGACGGCATGACGATGTCGGCCAAGAAGGACGGGCTGGCGAACATGGGCGGCTGGCTGGCCATGAACGACGACGGATGGGCCGAGCAGGCTCGCAACCTGCTGATCCTGACCGAGGGCTTTCCGACCTATGGCGGGCTAGCCGGTCGGGACCTGGAGTCCATCGCGGCTGGTCTCCGCGAGGTGGTCGACGAGGATTACCTCCGCTATCGGATCCGTTCGACCGAGTACCTCGGCGACGGGGTTACGGCGGCGGGCATCCCGTGCATCCAGCCCATCGGCGGGCACGCGGTCTACCTCGATGCCGCCGCGCTCCTGCCCCACATCCCTCCGCTGGCGTACCCCGGCCAGGCCCTCGCCGTCGCGCTCTACCGGGAAGGGGGCATCCGCGGCTGCGAGATCGGGACGGTGATGTTCGGTCGGCATCCGGACGGCAGCGAGACGCCGGCGCCGATGGAGCTCGTTCGCCTCGCCATCCCACGTCGGGTGTACACCCAGAGCCACGTCGACTACGTGATCGAGGTCGCGCGCTGGGTCGCCGATCGGGCGGCGGACCTGCGCGGGCTCCGGATCACCGAGCAGCCGAGCGTGCTGCGCCATTTCACCGCTCGCTTCGAGCCTCTGTGAGGCCGGCGCGCCGGGCCGGTATCATCGGTCCATGCGTCTCCTGACTGGACGCCGCCTCGCCGAGGTGGACGTCAGCTAACTGACCGATATCGCCGCGGCCCATGCCGCGACGACGGTCGACCTGGGCACCGGTGACGGCCGGTTCGTGCTGGCCCACGCCGCGGCCCACCCCGAGCGGCTGGTGCTCGGTATCGATGCCAGCCATGCCGCTATGAGGGAGGCGTCGCGTCGAGCGGCTCGGGTACCCGCCCGTAACGGCCGGCCGAATGCCCTGTTCGTCGCGTCTGCGCTCGAGAGTCTGCCTCCGGACCTCGCCGGCGTGGCCGATCTGGTGATGGTCTCGTTCCCGTGGGGGACCCTGCGCATGGCGGCGGCCGGCCACGATCGTGACCTGACCGCCCGGCTGGCCGGTTTGATCGGACCGGGTGGCCGGCTCGAGCTCCTGCTCGCCGACGCCGAACGCGACGGCACCCCGCCCGTCGACCTCGAGGCGCTGCGGGATACCTACGAGTGCCTCGGATTCCGTCTGGTGCTCGACCGACCGGCCACCCTGGACGATGCCGTCGCCGCCCATTCGTCGTGGGGCAAGCGACTGCTCCGTCACCCGGCTCCGGGTCGATCGGCGCGGCGGATCGGGCTCGAGCGGTCCGCGGCCCATCCCGTGACGCGGGGATAGAATCGGTTCGTGACCATCGGTCAGCGCGTCTCCAACTGGCGGTATGCCCTCGCCACCGCCAACCCACCGCCCGGCGTCCCGCTCGACGGGGTGACGAAGTGGCTGGTCGTGACCCGCGCGGCGGTGTTCAGCATGACCGTCACGTCGGGCCTGATCGGCGGCTTGCTCGCCGTCGGCGCCGACCCGGCGGCCGTGAACTATGGCTACCTCGCCCTCGCCATTGTCGGGCTGGTCGCGGCCCACGCCGCGAACAACATGATCAACGACTACTTCGACATGGAGGTGGGGATCGACACCGACGAGTACGTCCGCGCCCTGTACGCCCCGCACCCGGTCCTGTCGGGCTGGCTGACCAAGGCCCAGCTGCGGAACGCGATCCTCGTCGCCAACGCGGTTGACTTCGCGATCCTTCTGGCCCTGACCTGGGTCCGAGGCCCGCTGGTCGTGGCCTTCGCCGCGGCCGGGTTGTTCATCAGCGTTTTCTACGTTGCCCCGCCGATCAGCCTCAAGAAGCGCGGGCTTGGCGAGCCGGGGGTGTTCCTGACCTGGGGCCCGCTCATGATCGTGGGGACCTACTTCGTGGCCACCGGCACGATTCCGGGCTGGGTGTGGATCGCGTCGCTTCCCTATGCGATCCTGGTCACGACCGTCCTGTTCGGAAAGCACATCGACAAGATCATTCCCGACGCCGAGCGGGGGATCCGCACCCTTCCCGTCATCCTGGGCGAGCGACGGGCCAGGATGGTCGCCTCGGGACTGATGATCGCGTTCTATCCGATCGTCATCGGTCCGGCGCTCGTGGGCTGGATCGGTCCGTGGGTGGTCCTGGTCGTGCTCGCCATCCCACGCCTGGTCGAGGTTCTCCGCCAGTTCGCCGTACCCAAGCCCGTGACCCCGCCCAACGCGTACGTCGGCTGGCCGCTGTGGTTCGTGGGCGGGGCGTTCATCCACACCCGTCGGGCGGGCGCGATGCTCATCCTCGGACTCCTCCTGAACATCCTTCTGCCCATCACCTTGCCGTGGCTGACCTGAGCCCCACCGGCGTGGTGGAGGGCATCCACCTCCACGGCGACCGGGGCGAGCCGATGCGCGTCGTGGCTGATGCCGAGCTGGTGGCGGGGCACGGGCTGGTGGGGGACCGGATGGCCGGGCTCGGCATTCCCGGCACCCACGTGACCTTCATCGGCGCCGAAGGGGTGGAGGCCATGGTCGCCGAGACGGGCATCCCGCTCGCGCCGTATCAGACCCGACGCAACATCCTGGTCCGGGGCGTGGACGTGCCCGGCCTCGTCGGCCATCGATTCCAGGTCGGGGACGCGGTGTGCTACGGCGTCAAGGAGTGCCATCCCTGCATCCATCTCGAGTCGGTGACCCAGGCCGGCG
>DASYGU010000162.1:0-1788 GCA_035999355.1 Candidatus Limnocylindria bacterium
CATGTACCCCGGAATCATCGCGATGGGGGTGCTGACCACATCCCTGTTCGCCGGCGTGTCGGTCGTGTGGGACCGCGAGTTCGGGTTCCTCCGCGAGCTGCTGGTCGCGCCCCTCGGCCGAACCGGGATCGTGCTCGGCAAGGCGGCAGGTGCGGCGGTGGTGGCCCTCCTCCAGGTGGCGCTCATGCTCCTCATCGCGCCGATCGTGGGCGTGGAGCTCAGCCTCCAGATGATCGTGCTCCTGGTCCCGATCGTGTTCATCCTGTCCATCGCGCTGTCCGGGCTGGGCCTGCTGGTCGCCAGCTACATGCGATCGCAGCAGGGTTTCCAGCTGCTCATTCAGCTCCTGATCTTCCCGCTCATCTTCCTGGCCGGGGTCTTCTTCCCCATCAACCAGGCACCGGAGTGGCTCCAGGTCGTGAGCAAGTTCAACCCGCTGACCTACGGAGTGGACGCCATCCGCCAGGTGATGATCGGGTCGGCGGATCCCCGCGTGGGGGTGACCGTGCTCGGCCACACGATGACCCTGGGCGAGGAAGTCCTCCTCATCGGCGTCTTCGCGGTCGCCCTGCTGACCGCCGCCGCGTGGGCGTTCAACCGCCAGGAGTAGGCTCTGGGGGTGAGCAGGCTCCCTCCCGCTGACCGCGATCCGTTTCCGCGTGAACGGTTTGGCGCGCTCGTCCGGCGCCTCCCCCGATACGGCCGCCTGGCGTGGACGCTCAGCCGCCACCCCAAGGTCACGAGCAGGCGACGGATGGCCCTGGTCGGCGCAGCCGTCTACCTCGTCTCGCCGATCGACCTCGTCCCCGGCTTCATCCCGGTTGCCGGCCAGCTGGACGACGCCGCGGCGATCCTGATCGCGATCGGGGTCGCGCTCCGCAGCATGCAGCCGGCGGACCGTGCCGCCGTCCTCGCCGAGGCTGGGGTCGATGCCGCGGACATCGACGAAGACCTCCGCGCCATTCGCGACTCGTACGCGTGGATGGCGCGCAAGGGGATTCGGCTGGGCGCTCGCGCAACCCGACTCGCCGCGAGAGCCGTGACCGGCGTGGTCTCCGGCATCCGGGGGCGCTTGCGGGGTCGAGGAAAACCGGGGGCGGACTGAGCCTAGGGAACGATCCCCAGCTCGTCGAGCGAGGCGTCCAGCTCAGCGGTGTCGCGGTACACACGAAATGCGCCGGCCTGGGTCAGCTCGTCCTCCCCGTAGCCGCCGGTCAACAGCCCCACGGACAGCATTCCCGCGCGCCGCGCGGCAAGCAGGTCCCAGACCGCGTCGCCGACCACCGTCACGTCGCGGATCTCGACCCCCATCCGCTCCTGGCAGGCGAGGAACAGGTCGGGCTCCGGTTTCGCGCGCATGACGTCCCCGCGCTCGACGACGACCACCTCGTCGCCGATCCCGAGCGCGGCCAGCGAGTCATCGATTTCGGGCCGCCGGCCGGAGGTCGCGATCCCGTACGGGATGCCGATGAACCGCAGGTGGCCGAGCAGCTCCACCGCTCCCGGCAGTGGTCGCCGTTCCGGGAGCAGGTCTCGGTACAGGTCGCCGTGGCGGCGCTGGATCTCCTCCACATCGGCATCTGCGATGGGCCTGCCCAGCTCCCGCGCCAGGGCACGCGTGAAGAGGCCGCCACTCATCCCGATCTTCCGGTGAATGCGCCAGCCCTCGATCGGCATCCCCTCCTCGGCCAGCGCTCGCTGCCAGGCGAAGACGTGCGCATAGACCGTGTCGATGAGCGTGCCGTCAAGGTCAAAGATCAGCGCCCGCATCCCGGTCAAGGGTAGCGG
>DASYGU010000220.1:0-1740 GCA_035999355.1 Candidatus Limnocylindria bacterium
CGGCGGCCAGCGCCTTCAGCTCGTATCGGTCAGGGGCAGCGCGGATGACCTCGAGCGCCTGGGTTCCGATGGACCCGGTGCTCCCCAGGATCGCAATCCCGGTCATCGCGCGAGATCCATCCCGGCGAAGAGCAGCGCGCCGGCCAGGAGGACGGGCGCCGCGAAGAGCAGCGAGTCGACCCGATCGAGCATTCCGCCGTGTCCCGGGAACAGGGTGCCCGAGTCCTTGCGGTCTGCCACCCGTTTGAGCATGGATTTGGCCAGGTCACCGAACTGGGCGATGGCCGCGGTGACGAGGCCCAGCACGAGACCGATGAGCGGTGCGAGATCCAGCAGGAGCCAGCCGAGGAGGGCCGTGACCAGCCCAGCCGTGACCGCGCCACCGACGTAGCCCTCGACCGTCTTGCCCGGGCTGACCAACGGGTGGAGCTTGCGGCGACCGATCGCGCGACCGATGAAATACGCCCCGCTGTCACAGCTCCAGACCAGGCCGAACATGAGCAGCAGCCAGCCGGTGCCGCTGGCCCAGCCAAACTGGCCGAGCGGCGAGTCGGGTGTCCCACCATCAGGCGCGAGGTGACCGACAACGGCGATCAGCGGGACCAGCGTCCCGAGGTATGCGACCGCGAACACGGACCCCATCCAGGCGGATAGGCCGGCCTGCGGTTCCGCGTTCCGCAGGGCGATGATCGCCAGGCCCACGACGGCGAGCACCATGGCGATCAGGACCAGACCCGTTCCGAGGAGTCGTTCGTCAAGGACACCGACCACGGGCATCGTGTCCACGTGGAAGGGCGCCAGCACCGCGATCACCAGGACGAGGCCCGCGATGACCATCCCGAAACGTGGGACCGGCCATCCTGCCGCGGTCAGGAGATCCCCCGCTTCCCACAGCGCCACCGCCGCGATGAGCAGCACGCCGACGCTCAGCCACGGCTCGCGGAACCAGGCGATGGCCAGCACGACCGGGCCGAGGACGAGGGCGGTCAGGACACGGGTGCGCAGCATGGTCAGCTCCCGAACCGACGGTGGCGGCCGCGGAACTCCTCGACCGCCGCGTCGAGGTCCTCCGGTTTGAAGTCCGGCCACAGGACCTCGGACACCACCAGCTCGGCGTACGCGCCCTGCCACAGCAGGAAGTTGCTCGTCCGGTGCTCGCCGCCGGTGCGGATGATGAGGTCAGGGTCGGGCTGGCCGGCCGTGTACAGATGTTCGGCGAGCGTGTCCTCGTCGATATCGGTCGCCGGATGACCCGAGGCCACGAGCGCTCGCACGGCGTCGATGATCTCCGAGCGGCCCGAGTAGTTGAACGCGATGTTCAGGTGCATCCGGGCGCCATCACGGGTCCGCTCCTCCGCATCGCGGATCGACCGCTGGACATCCGTCGGTGCCTCGTGCAGCCGACCGATGACGTGGACCGATACGCCTTCGGTGATGAGCTCATCGGTGTACTGGCGAACGGCCCGGTCGACGAGCGAGAAGAGGCCCGACACCTCGGCCTCGGTCCGCGACCAGTTCTCGCGGCTGAAGACGTAGAGGCTCAGGAACTCGATCCCGCAGTCGGGCGCGTGTCGGACGACGGGGACGATGGATTGCACGCCCTGGACGTGGCCCGCGATGCCCGGGAGACCGCGGCTCGCCGCCCAGCGGCGGTTGCCGTCCATGATGATCGCGACGTGGCGCGGGCCCTCGGTTGTGGACAGGTCGTTCAGACCTCCATGATCTCCGCTTCTTTGCGCT
>DASYGU010000299.1:0-1552 GCA_035999355.1 Candidatus Limnocylindria bacterium
GTGCCCGGCGGCCTCCGTGGGCTGCCCGGCCGGTCCGCGCCACTGACCGGCCGCGAGGAGGAGCTCACCATCCTCCGCGACACGGCGCGTCGGGCGTCGAACGATCGCAAGGCGCTCCTGTTCACGATCCTGGGCCAGCCCGGGGTTGGCAAGAGCCGGCTCGCCCGCGAGCTGGGCATCGAGCTCGAACCCGCCGGCTGGCGGGTTCTCTACGGTCGGTGCCTGCCGTATGGCGAGGGGATCACGTACTGGCCGCTGGGCGAGGTCATCCGCGACCTGGCCGAGATCACGCCCGAAATGAACAGCGCCGTCGCCCAGCAGCGCCTGGCCGCGGTGTCACCCGACCGCGACACCGCCGAACGCTTGGCATTCGCGATCGGCCTCCGCGCCGAGGCCCCGGTCAGCGGCGAGTCGCTGGACCGCGAAATCGCCTATGCCGTCCGGCGGCTGGTGGAGTCGCCGGCGACAGATAGACCGATCCTGCTGGTGGTCGAGGACATTCACTGGGCGGAGCCGCCGCTCCTGGACCTCCTCGAATACCTCGCCACCTGGACCCGGGACCGATGCCTCCTGATCGTCGCCCTCGCCCGACCCGACCTGATCGACCGCCGCCCCGGATGGGGCTCCGGCCGGATGGAGGCTTCCCGACTCCAGCTCGAGGCCCTGTCCCGCGAAGAAGCAACCTCCCTCGTCCACGCTTTGCTCGCGGCAGACGGGCTGCCGGAAGACCTCCGCGACCGGATCCTCGACCGGGCCGAGGGCAACCCGTTGTTCGTGGAGGAGACGATCCGGATGCTCATCGACCAGGGCGCCGTGGTCGAACGGGACGGCGCCTGGGTCGCGGCCAACGAGCTGGTCGAGGTCGAGGTGCCGGAGACGATCGAGGCCCTCGTCCGTGCCCGCATCGACGCCCTGCCGCGGGATGACCGTTCGATCCTCCAGTGTGCGGCGGTGATCGGCCGCACGTTCCGCCGATCGGCCCTCGCCGCGCTGGTGGACGGACCGGTCGACACGTTCCTCGACGAGGCAATCCTCCGCGACCTCGTCAGCGAGGAGCCGGCGGCGGACCCGTCGTACCGCTTCAAGCACCTCGTCATCCGGGACGTGGCCTATGGCTCACTACCCAAGGCCCGGCGCGCGGCCCTCCACCGCCGCACCGTGGAGTGGCTGATCGAATGGGCCGCGGACCGTCGCGACGAGTTCGTGGAGATCGAGGCCCAGCACCTCGAGCAGGCGGTGAAGCTGTTGAACGAACTGGAAGGCCAGGCCGATGGCGCCCTCGTCGACCAGGCCGTGGCCGCGCTGCGGCGGAGCACCGAGAAGGCGGGCGCTCGCGACGACCTGCGCGCGGTGATCTCGTTCGCGAACCGGGCTCTCGCCCTTCACCCGCGCTCGACGGAGGAGCGACTCGAGCTCCAGACCATGCTGCTGGAGGCGATGTTCGAAAGCGGGGACTTCGCCCATGGCCGCGACCTGGGGGCCGCGGTGGCCGAGCAGGCAGGGGCCATCGGCCGTCGTGACCTTCGTGGGCGGGCGCTCCTGCGCGCGGGGC
>DASYGU010000309.1:0-1630 GCA_035999355.1 Candidatus Limnocylindria bacterium
CGGCTCCGACCCAGCCGATGGCGTCGACCTTACCGCTCGCCGCCACGAGGGCGGGCTGGACGGCGGCGGTGTACCACGAGCCCCAGTGGAACGCGCCGGGGGTCCGGTCCGGTGGAATGAGCTGGACTGCCGCTCCCTGTCGGGCGAGCCGCTGGCTGAGCTCCCCCGCGAGCAGGTGGCGCCCGGTGGCGAGGACCGCGGCGTACGACCCGAACGTGACGTCGCCCGGGTCGCTCGGGGCGGCCATGAAGATCAGCGGCGCGGGCCGCTCGGCCGGCGTCTGGTCGGTGGTCACACCGCGCGGTCCATCAGGCCGTGGAGCTGCTCGAGGTGCATCGCGTCATGGACGCCGGCAAACAGGAGCCACGCCCCGCAGCTGATCCGGTGGCCGATCATCGGATGGTCCATCGGGCAGGGGTCGGTCTCGTGGCCGGAGATCGCGGAGGCGGACAGGGCCTGTGAACGACGGCTCTTGGCCAGGTAGCCCATCAGCGCCTCGCGGTCCAGGTCCGCCGGCCCGGGAATCCCCGGCACCACCCGTGGCGGGTCGTCCGCCGGCCAGCGCCCATTGGCGGCCATGGCCGCGGCGGCGGGGAGGTAGCGACGGGCGCCGGTGGTGTGGGCGAACGCCTGCGACACGTTCCAGTCGGCCTCACCGCCCGGCTCGAGGAGCATCTCGTCCGGCATGGCCAGCAGGATCGCCTCCAGCGCGTCGGCGACCACCTCCTGCTGGGCGAGGATCGCGGCGGCACGGCCGAGGCCGGACCGCGCTTCGAGCTCGTCCCGGGCGGCGCCCTGGTCGACGTCCATCAGCCACCAGACCGCAATCACGTCCGGGGCGCCCGTCTCGAGCTCGGCCACCCAGTCAGGGGTGTGCCGGGCGGTGGTGTCGGAGGTCATCGGACCGATCCTAGCCCTGTCGCCCCCGGGGCGGTTACAGGCGCTCGAAGCGCTCGACGGGAAGGACGAACACGGTGGCCCCGCCGACCTCCACCTCGACCGGGTAGGGCATGTAGAACTCGCCCGGCTCCATGATCGGCGGCATCGGGTTCACGAACTGCTTTCGCGCGTGGCAGTTGGCGCTGATCAGCTCGAGCACGGCATCCACCTGGTCGTCATCGACGCCGATGATGATCGTCGCGTTTCCCTGCTTCAGAAACCCGCCGGACGAGTTCAGCCGAGTGGTCCGGTATTCCTTCTCGAGGAGGGCATCCACCAGGGCTCCGGCGTCCTCGGCATGGACGATGGCGGTGACCAGCTTCATCGGTTTCAGTATGCCCTACCGATCCAGGAGCGGAGCCACCACCGCGCGGATGGCGAGGTCGGTTTCATCGACCGATCCGGACCCGTCCAGCACCCGGAACCGATCCGGCTCGGCGGCGGCCAGCTGAAGATACGTTTCGCGGACCCGTTCGAAGAACGCGGCACTCTCGGTGTCCTCGAATCGGTTCCATCGGTCCTTCCGCTTGCGGCGCAGACCGATGTCGACCGGGACGTCGAGCAGGATCGTGAGGTCGGGCTTCAACCCGCCGGTGGCGAACGCCTGGAGCGTCCGAAGCGTGTCCAGGTCGAGCCCGTAGCCGCCGCCCTGGTACGCGAGCGACGAGTCGAGATACCGGGCGCAGATCAC
>DASYGU010000055.1:0-2661 GCA_035999355.1 Candidatus Limnocylindria bacterium
CCGCCCGCGTTGCACAGGATGTCCGGGATCAGGAACACGCCACGCTCGTACAGGATGTCGTCGGCCTCGGGCATGGTCGGCCCGTTGGCGGCCTCGGCCACGATCTTGGCCTGGATCCGCTCGGCGATCGGCCCGCTGATCTGGTTCTCGAGCGCGGCCGGGATGAGGATGTCGCAGGCCAGGGTCAGGAGCTCCTCGTTGGTGACCTCGTCGGAACCCGGGAAACCGACGACCGTGCCGTGCTCCTGCTTCCATGCACCGACCTTGGCCGGGTCGAGGCCGGCCGGATTGTGGATGCCGCCGGTCGAGTCGCTGACCGCGACGATGGTCGAGCCCTCGGCGGCGAGCAGCTGGGCGGCGATCGAGCCGGCGTTGCCGTAGCCCTCGATGGCGACCGTGGCCCCGGCCAGCGGCAGGTCGAGGACCTTCGAGGCCTGCTGGAGGCAGAACACGGCGCCGCGGGCAGTGGCCTCGTTCCGGCCCAGCGACCCGCCGACTGCGATCGGCTTGCCGGTCACCACGCCCGAGATCGTGTAGCCGTTGTGCATCGAGTAGGTGTCCATGATCCAGGCCATGGTCTGAGCGTTGGTGTTCACATCGGGCGCCGGGATGTCCCGGTCGGGACCGATGAGCGGGCTGATCTCGGTCGCGAACCGCCGGGTCAGGCCCTCGAGCTCACGGAGCGAGAGCTGCTTGGGGTCGACGATGACGCCGCCCTTGCCACCGCCGTACGGGATGTTCACGACGGAGCACTTCCAGGTCATCCACATGGCCAGCGCCCGGACCTCGTCCAGGGTGACGTCCTGGTGGTAGCGGATGCCGCCCTTGGCCGGACCTCGCGACAGGTTGTGCTGGACGCGGTAGCCGGTGAACACCTCGACATGCCCATCGTCCATCGTCACCGGGAAGTGGACCGTCAGCTCCCGCTTCGGAACGCGGAGGACGTTGCGAAGGCCGGAGTCGAGGTCGAGCTTGTCAGCGGCCTGGTCGAACTGCTGCTGGGCGACCGCCCAGATGTTCGGGGCCTCGGCGACGGTCGGCTGGTTGGTCATGGGGGGCGGATGCTCTCCTTGGCAGAGGGTTTGTCACGGAACGGTACGGGTGGGGCGTACCCGGCGAAAAGGCGCGCCGATTATACGGGCCGCCAGGCGGCATCGGTCTAGACCGCCTCCGGATTATCGAACCATCTTCCTCACGCCCGGCATCTACCCCCTGAGTGGACGCGTTCCAAGGCGTCCACCTGCGGAGGTGCACGGACATGGTCAGATCACCCAACACTCGGGGACTTCGGATCGCGGCCCCAGCGGCCACGCTCTTCATCCTGCTGGCGGCCGTCGCCGGACCGGTGGCGGCCCATCACCCGGGCGGGTCGTGGGGGACGGCGGTCAGCGCCGAGAGCCCGCCGGGCACGAGTAGCGAGTTGAACACGTCCTTCAACGACGGCTGCCCCATCGAAGGGCCTGATGGCCGAACCCTGTACACCGCGACGACCCGTCCGGGCGCCGTGGGCGGTGGCGGCATCGACATCTGGGTCGCCACCCGTCCGAACACGTCGGCTCCGTTTGGGGCTCCCGTGCCGCTGCCGGCCCCGATCAACAGCCCGGCCGACGACTTCTGCCCGACCCCGATCATTGGCGGCGGTCTGTTCTTCGTCAGCTCGCGCGCGGTCCCCGGGGCATGCGGCCTTCCGCCCACTGGCGACATCTACTTCGCGTGGAACCGGCCTGGAGCGGGCTGGACCGAGCCCAGGAACCTCGGTTGCCAGGCTGATGGTGGGCCAAACAGCGCGCTCGGCGAGGCCGGGCCGTCGTACTTCTTCGCCCGAGGCCACGGGATGCTGTACTTCTCGAGCGGACCGGACATCTACCAGTCCGTCCAGCGGTGGAACGGCAGCTTCGGACCGGCGACGCCGGTGGCGGAGCTCAATGACCCAGTCGCCGGGGACTTCCGGCCGAACGTCCGCCTGGACGGTTTGGAGGTCGTGTTCGACTCGAACCGCCTCGGCTCGTTCGGCTTCCAGGACATCTACGTCGCGACGAGGGCCCGTACCAGCGACCCATGGTCAACCCCAGCGAACCTGGGCCTCAACATCAATACGGCCGCGGGCTCAGAGACCCGTGCTTCGTTCAGCCTATTCGCGAACCGGCTCTACGTCGGGCGAACGCCCGGGCCGGAAGGCGGTACGGACATCTTCGTCAGCACCCGCTGACCTAACCCAAGAGCGGTCCTGGAGAGGTGGCGTTCGCGCCACCTCTCCTCATTTCACAGGGAGGACCGACCGTCAGACGAGCTCTACCGCCAGGGCCACCGCTCCCCCGCCGCCGAGGCACAGGGTCGCCAGACCCCGGGTGCCGCCCCGATGACGGAGCGCGTACAGGAGGGTGGTCAGAACCCTGGCCCCCGACGCCCCGATCGGATGGCCGAGGGCAACCGCGCCACCGTTGACGTTGACCTTGTCCCAGTCGAACCCCAGGGCATTGCCATCGGCCAGGACCTGGGCCGCGAACGCTTCGTTGATCTCGATCAGGTCGAAGTCGGCCAGCGGGATGCCGACCTTGTCCACCAGCCGCTGGACGCCCTCGATCGGGGCCTCGAACAGCCATTCCGGGGCGACGTCGGCCTGGGCGTAGCCGGTGATCCGGGCGATGGGCGTGAGGCCAT
>DASYGU010000079.1:0-4870 GCA_035999355.1 Candidatus Limnocylindria bacterium
CGCCGAAAACCGGGTGGGCGACGCCGGTGGTGTCCGGGTTCTCGCGGCTGAGGTGGATCGCCTGAACGAGGCTGGACGCGCACGAACCCACACCCACCAAGGCCGCGCGGATCATCGATCGTTCCCCTCTGTGGCACTGGATCCCGACGTCGTCGAGCTACGTAAGACTGGCACGAGCGGACCACTGCGCGAAGGCTTGTGGTGCCGGTAGTGCCAAGGGCCTTGCGTGCCCGAGCACTCAGGCCCTCAGCTTGCCGCCCCGTGTTTTGCCGGTTGGGTCTCCTCAGTCGCTGCGACTTCCGCCTTCGGTTGGTGGCAGCAGGGCGGCGACGAGGGCGTCACCGATGAACGCGCCGTATCGTTCGACCGGCCAACCGGACCTGAGTACCAGCAGGTCGTAGAGCTCGGCCGAGCTGTAGGTCCAGAGGATGTCCGTCGCCTGGGCGAGGGTGACGCCGGCACGGAGCCAGCCGCGGCGTTGCAGGCGGCGCGCGTTGTGCCGCATTCGGGTCCGGCGCTGCTGCTCGGAGTCGGCGAGGAGAAGCGCCATGTCCGAGTCGGTCGCGGCTGCGGCCTTGACGAGGAGCAAGATGGGCGCCGCGCGGGGGGCGAGCTCAGTGGTGAACCGGCCCCAGCCGTGCAGGACGCGGACGGGATCGGTCTCGGTCTGGCTGAGCTGGTCGGAACGGGTCGGCGCGGGCGTGGGCTCTTCGCCTTCCAGGGCTTGTCGCCACAGCGTCCGGACCAGGCCGGCCTTGCCGCCGAACGCCTTGTAGATCGTGTCAACCGACGTCCCCGCGTCCGCCGCGATCATCGCCACCGTCGTGTCCGCATACCCGTGGTCGAGGAGGCGCTGCCGGGCCGCTCCCAGCACGGAGTCGTGCGTTCGGCGGGCTTGTTCGCGGCGCCGGCTGGCGTCGTAGCGACGGGGGGCCTTGACGGGATCCATATTCCGATCCATAGTTCTAGAATGAATAAGCCGAGCGTATCAACCTCAGGCCGGACGCGATGACCGACGCGCTGGAGGTCGTCAACCGACTGGTCGCCGCGACGAACGCCCACGACCTGGACGCTCTGGTCGCGTGCTTCGACGACGACTATGTGAACGAGACGCCCGCACACCCACTGCGCGGGTTCCGGGGACCTGCGCAGGTAGGGGAGAACTGGAGAGCCATCTTCGCCGGCATACCGGATATCTCGGTCCGCGTGACCGCGTCTGCGCGGCACGGCAATGAGGTCTGGTCGGAATGGCGGATGGACGGTACCCGACACGACGGCGCCCGCCACACGATGGCCGGGGTGATCATCTTCGGTGTGACGGACGACCGGATATCGTCCGCCAGGTTCTACCTCGAACCCGTCGAGACCACGACCGGTGATGTATCCACCGCGATCGGTCGCGTGGTGTCCGAGCGCGCGTCGTGATCCTGGTCGTCGGGGGCACGGGGATGCTCGGCCGAGATCTCGTCTCCCGATTCCTGTCTGCTGGGCACCGGGTACGGGTGCTCACGCGCGACCGTACGCGTGCGGCGGGGCTGGCCACGGAGGTCACCGTGGGCGATGTCCTCGACCCTGCCAGCCTCCTCGAGGGGGTGCGGGGATGCGACACTGTCGTCGCGGCGATGCACGGATTCCTCGGCGGACGCCGCGCAGGCCCGGAACAGGTCGACGAGACCGGCACGGCGAATCTCGTCGCCGCGGCCGCCGCCGAGGGCGCCCCGAAGTTCGTGCTCCTGTCCATCGCCGGGGCCCGCGCCGATCACCCCATCGGGCTGTTCCGGGCCAAGTACGCCGCCGAACAGTACCTCCGCGCCAGCGCCCTGGACTGGACCATCGTGCGGCCGAGCGCCTACATGCAGACCTGGGCGGGGATCGTCGGGGCTCAGCTGCCCGACGGGCCTGCCACCGTCTTCGGCCGCGGGAAGAACCCGATCAACTTCGTCGCAGTGGACGACGTTGCCGCGGTCGTCGAACGCGCCGCCACCGATCCGACCTTGTCACGGATGAGTGTGGACGCACCCGGACCGCAGAACCTGACGATGAACCAGTTCGCCGAACACCTCGGCGCCACCAGGATCAGGCACATCCCCCGATCCGCTCTGACCGTTCTCGCCACGGCGGCGAAGCCGATAGCGCCGGCGTTCGCGCGACAGGCGCGCACCGCGCTCGTGATGGACTCCCTCGACATGACCGCCGACCCCGCAGCCGCCCACGCCCGCTTCCCGGATCTGCGGTGGTCTCGGCTCGCGGAGATCCTGGACACCGTCAACCGTTAAGCCGCTCGAACCGGCAGCGACGAGGTGCGCACTGCAGCAGTCATGGTGGCGTTCTTCTCAGCCCTAGACCGGCGAATAAGGCCCCTGCCCCGTTAACGGGGCAGGGGCCAGGTCGCCTGTCTCAACACAGAGCGCGCCCGAAGGGATTCGAACCCCCAACCTTCTGATCCGTAGGAAACCGGCCGGCGCCGTGCTACCGCTCGAGCGGTCCGCCGCCGTGAGCCTGAGGTCCCACGTAGTGAGTGGCCATCGACCTGCGGGAAGAGCCGCGAAGCTCGACGACATCCTCGGCCAGGCCCTCAGCCCGGCCGACGCGTCCTCCGCCAAACCCGCGAAGCCAACCGACCCGGCCGCAGTCGGCACCGTCCTCGACGGAGCCCTCGGCGGTCTGCTCGGCCACGGAAAGCGCTAGGTAGCGGGGGCGTCCGGACCGGGGGCGTCCGGTCCAGCGGCGTTGGGTCCGGGGGCGATGGCCGGCGTCTCATCGGCGTCACTTGGGCTGACGCCGTAGGCCTCGAGCTCGAGAGCGGCCAGCGCGCGGACGGTCGCCTGGTCTCCGCGGAAAAACCCGCTGACCACATCGGGACCGAGCGGCTCCAGCCGGTCCAGCGGCAGCGTGACCAGAGCCCGCAGGGCGAACATCTCCAGCGACCCGGCTCGCGTCAGCCACTGCTGGGCGTTGGTCGCCCGGCGCACGAACCGGTACCTGATCAGCGCCCACGGCCCGGCGACGAGAATAATGGGGACCAGCGCCACGAACAGGCCAGCCATACGCGAGAACTCGTCGATCGTCATGCCCAGGGACGTGCCCGCATCGGCCAGGGTCTGGCCGGCGCCAGAGATCGCGTCGAAGGGGCCGCGCAGGGCGTCGCCAACACCGAACGGTATCGATCCGACACCGCTGGCGGCACTGGACATGTTGGTCCGGATGGAGTCCCCGGCCGAGGAAAGCTCGGTGGCCGCGGGGCGCACCTGCTGGATTCCGTTGTAGACGTTCCAGCCCGCCCAGATGCACGCCACCACCCAGATGAGGACCAGCACATCGGCGAGGATCTGGTTCTGCCGACGCGAGGACGAGTCGGCGTAATACTTCATCGATCGGATCGAGCTCACTGACATCGTCGAACTCATGACTGGCTCCCTTTGGTGGTCGTCCCGGTGCGATAACCACGCTCCTCCGCTGAGGACCATTGCGGGGCAAAAAGGGCAAAAGGGCGTTCAGTACCAAAGCGCGGCGAGCTGCTCCGACAAGGCGCGCGCCTGCTCCTGGCCGGCTCGCGCAATCGCCGTCCCGGAGGTCGGATCCATGGCGTTGACGCCGAACAGCTCCTCGGCGTCGCGATCCCGGACGAGCGTCTCGACGTGGCTGCCGCCCGCCCTCAACTGCTCGACCTTCCGCCGCCAGCCACAAACCTCAGGCCGCGCACTTCGACCGCCATTGCGGCGTCAACCTCGTGGATGCGCCGCGAGCACCGGGGAGTGGCGCCGTTACCGCATCGGCGCCCGCGCCCAAATACGGGTCGGCGACGGTGACCACCCCGCCAGACGCCCTTTGCCCTCCTAACGGTTGCCCCGAGGCGTCCAGACTCCGGCCACGCCGGGCCGGCCGCGGCCTCGGCCGGCGCGTCCGGTTTCGTTGAGTTCGGGCCGGTAACAGCCGTGGACAACGGACGCCGAGCGCGGCCATCATGCCCGTGAGGGACTTGAAGACGTCCAGCTGACCAGACGGATCACGGACCTCGTCCGGCGCTGCCTCCTACGACGACCTAACCCTTACTACCACCACCAAACAGAGGGAGTCCCGATGACGGACATGCCGATGACCAGCCCCGGCCAGTGGGGGAAGAACAAGCCGAGGAACCTGCAGGAGGCGCTCGCCGGTGTGCGGACCTCGCTGAAGATGATCGACGACGCCAAGAAGCCGAGTGGCGCGGTCGGCGCCCATGTCGCCACGATCGAGGATGCGGCCGCGGGTCTCCTGGACGTCATCAACGACAGCAGTAGTGGTCACACGGTTCGCAACCGCGTTGCCCAGTTCGACGCTGGGACCAGAGCGGCGAAGAACGCCGTCAACGCCGAGATCGGACGCGGCAACATGTCCGTCGGCCCGGCGGCTGCGCTCCTCGGCAGCATCGACAACCTCCGAGAGCTCGCGCAGAACCTCTGACGACAGAAGTCATCACGACCTTACGGCCCAGCACAACTGAGCTTGACCGCCAGCCTGGAAGAGGGAATCTTGCAAAAGTGGGACCCAAGCGAGTTTCGACGGGAGCGCACTCAGTTGGCCGAGCTGGCTTCCACACATGTGCGGGCCGGCAGGGCAACCGCAAACGAATGTGGCGGGCCGGGCTATTCGCCCGATGTCACGGTGTCAACCGTTCAGATCGGCTGATCTCCCGCCGGTTGGCACCTTCGAGACTGCACCTAGGCGTTTGTGAGGATCGCCGCTTGGCCTCCCGGGTGGCGAGGACCGACCGTGCATGCCCGGTGCGGCCGCGGTGATCGAGGCGGCCGTCGCCGGGGAAGCTCGGGTGACTATCGTCCCTCTTCATCGTCGCCAGCGCGCTGGGTCTGCGGTCCGTACGCAGAGGAAG
>DASYGU010000081.1:0-2441 GCA_035999355.1 Candidatus Limnocylindria bacterium
CACCGGCGTTCCGCACCTGTACGCGATCGGTGACGTCGTCCCCGGCTATGCCCTCGCCCACGTCGCCAGCCACGAGTCGATCGTGGCGGTCGAGACCATCGCCGGCCTGGACGTGGAACCGGTCCGGATGGACCTCATGCCGCGGGTCACGTTCTGCCGGCCCGAGATCGCGAGCGTGGGTCTGAGCGAGGCCGAAGCGGCGGCGGCCGGCACCTCGGTCAAGGTCGGCAGCTTCCCGTTCCGGGCGCTGGGCAAGGCCACGATCGTTGGCGAGGTCGATGGCTTCGCGAAATTCGTGGCCGACGCCACTACCGGCCGGCTGCTCGGGGCGCATATCATCGGGCCCCACGCCGGCGACCTGCTGGCGGAGCCGACCTTCGCCCGCCTGGTGGAGGGGACGGCCGAGGAGATCGCGATGTCGGTGCATGCCCATCCAACCCTGACCGAAGTCCTGGCCGAGGCCGCCCTGGCGGTCGACGGCGCGGCCCTCCACGTCTGACCGATGACCGACGCTGACGCCGAGACCAAGGTCCGCCGCGTGCTCGGCCTGGATACGACCAACGGCCAGGCCGATGGCTCGCCGCCGACGCCTGCAACGAACACGGCGCCATCCGCGGACACGGCCCCGCATCGGGCCCTCGGACTGACCGACGAGGACGTGCTGGCCATGTACCGCCAGGTGCTCATTGCCCGCGCGGTGGACGAGCGGATGTGGCTCATGCAGCGAGCCGGCAAGATCGCGTTCATCATCAGCGTCCAGGGCCACGAGGTGGCGCAGGTCGGCACCGCGTGGCCGATGCGCAAGGGCCAGGACTGGATGGCGCCGTTCTATCGGTCCATTGCGGCGGCCATGACCTTCGGCATGACCCCGGAGGACATCATCAGCGCCCACCTGGCCAAGGGCGACGACATCTCGTCCGGCGGGCGGCAGATGCCCGGCCACTACGGCGCGGCCCCGCACAACATCCTCAGCGTCAGCTCACCGGTCGGAACCCAGGTCCTCCATGCGGTGGGCCTGGCCATGGGGGCGTGGGTTCGGGGTGATGACGTGGTCGCGGTCACCCAGTTCGGCGAGGGCACGGCGAACCAGGGCGAGATCCACGAGGCCATGAACTTCGCGGGCGTCCACAAGCTGCCGGTCGTGTTCATCTGCGAGAACAACGGCTATGCGATCAGCGTTCCCCTCGAGCGGCAGGTGGGCGGCGGTTCGGTCGCGGCCAGAGCCGCGGGCTACGGATTCCCGGGCGTGGAGGTGGACGGCGGGGACCTGCTGGCCTGCTACGCGGCCGGCCGCGAGGCCCACGAACGGGCCCGGACCGGTGGCGGTCCGACCCTCATCGAGGCCCACGTCGTGCGCCTCACCTCGCACTCCTCCGACGATGACCAGCGCCGCTACCGCGACGCCGCCGATGTGGAGGCGCTGAAGGAGCGCGATCCGATCCCCCGCCTGGCAGCCAGCCTGCGCGAGTGGGGCGTGCTGGACGATGCGGGGGAAGAGGCGCTCAAGGCCGAGGTCAAGACCCTGATCGCCGAGTCTGCGGCCAGGGCCGAGGCGCGGCCCGAGCCCGACGCCACCACCATCCTGCGCCACGTGTACGCGGACGGTTCCTGATATGGCCGAGCTGAACATCCTCGAGGCCATTCGTCGGGCAATGGATGAAGAGCTGGCCGCCGACGAGCGGGTCATGGTCCTGGGCGAGGACGTGGGCCGGAAGGGCGGCGTGTTCGGCGCCACGGACGGACTGTGGGCGAAGTACGGCGACAAGCGCGTGCTGGACACCCCGCTCAGCGAGGGGCTCATTGCCGGCGCGGCGATGGGCGCGGCGCTGTACGGACTGCGGCCGATCGCCGAGATGCAGTTCGCGGACTTCGTCTACCCCGCCTTCAACCAGATCGTCAGCGAGATCGCCCGAATGCGCTTCCGGTCCAACGGGGCGTTCGGGGTACCGATGGTCATCCGCATGCCGTACGGCGGCGGTGTCCACGGTGCGCTGTATCACAGCCAGTCGAACGAGACCTACTTCACGTCCACCGTGGGCCTGAAGGTGGTCGCGCCGGGAACCCCGGCCGACGCCTACGGCCTCCTGAAGGCTGCCATCCGCGACCCGGACCCGGTGATGTTCTTCGAGCACAAGAAGACGTATCGGCTGTTCAAAGCCGAGGTGCCCGATGATGGCGACGGAGTGGTGCCGATCGGCTCGGCGGTGGTCGCCCGGCCGGGCACCGACCTGTCGATCTACTGCTACGGCTACATGCGCTACTGCGCGCTCGAGGCGGCGGAGACCCTGGCCGGGGAGGGCATCGCGGCCGAGGTCGTGGACCTGCGCACCCTGCGGCCCCTGGATACCGAGACTGTCCTCGCCTCGGTCACGAAGACCGGTCGCGCGCTGGTCGTCCACGAGGCCAACCAGTTCGGGGGCTTCGGGGCGGAGGTCGCCGCG
>DASYGU010000089.1:0-9773 GCA_035999355.1 Candidatus Limnocylindria bacterium
CTCCCTCGTGGAGTTCGTCGACGGCTCGTACAAGGCCCAGCTCGGCCTGCCCGACATGCGGCTCCCGATCCAGTACGCGCTGTCCTACCCCGAGCGCCATCCCGGCCCGGCCCGGACGGCCGCTCCCGAGGATTGGCCGCCGCTGACCTTCGCGCCACTCGATCCGGTGCGTTTCCCCGCGTATGCCACCGTGCGCGCCGCCGCCGAGGCCGGTGGGAACCGGGGGACCGTCGTGAACGCCGCTGACGAGGTCGCCATCGCGGCCTTCCTGAATGGCGCGCTGCCGTTCCCGGCCATCGCGACGACGATCGAGCAGGCCGTGAACCGGTGGGGGAATGACTCGGAGCCCAGTCTGGCCGAGATCCAGGACACCGACCGGGAGGTCCGGACCGCGCTCGAGGCCGAGCTCGGCATCGGAGCCACCGCCTGATGGACGTCGTCCTCACCATCCTGGCCTTCCTGGCCATCATCGTCGTCCTGGTCGTGGTCCACGAGCTCGGCCACTTCGCGGTGGCCAAGTGGTCCGGGGTCGCGGTCCAGGAGTTCGGGGTCGGCTTTCCGCCGCGCATCGGATCGGTCGTGTTCCGCGGAACGCGCTACTCGCTGAACTGGATCCCGCTCGGCGGCTTCGTGAAGATGTTGGGCGAGGACGGCGAGATCGAGGTCGAGCGCCTCCGTGAGCGGGGCCTGTCCGACACCGCCATCGAGAAGGTCATGGAAGGCGCGCTCAGCCGCCGCCGGATCCCCGTCCGTCTTGCCGTGCTGCTGGCCGGCGTAGCCATGAACTTCGTCGTGGGCGCGCTGCTGTTCTCCATGGCCTACAGCCAGCCGACACCCGAGTACCACGGCCCCGTAACGGTCACGACCATCCAGTCCGGAAGCCCAGCCGATGGCGTCTTGGAGGAAGGCGACGTCATCACCGGCGCCGACGGGCAGACCTTCGAGCTGTCGGCCGATATGACCGCCTACGTCCGTGAGCAGGCAGGCGAGCCGGTCACGCTCCAGATCATGCGAGGCACCGAGCAGCTCGACATCGAGGTCACGCCACGAGTCCTGACCGATGAGCAGGTCCAGGCCGGCGAGGGTGCCGTCGGCTTCGGCTGGGAGTCGGAGGAGATCGTGATGGGCCCGCCGTTGGCCACCGGTCCGGTGGACGCCCTGGCCCAGGGGTTCTCGACCGCGGCCCGCGTCGCCGCGGAGATCCCGGGCGGCCTCTTGCGCGCCGTCGCCGGCATCCTGGGCCTTGCCCCCTCGACCGGGGACGTCGCCGGACCGATCGGCATCGCCCAGCAGACCGGTCGGCTGCTGGATGCGCCGCTCGTGAGCCAGCTGTTCTTCATCGGCCTGCTGTCGATCAACCTCGCCGTCCTGAACACGCTGCCGTTCCCGCCGCTCGATGGCGGCCGTGTCCTCATCGTGCTCATCGAAGCCATCCGCCGCCGCAAGATGTCCGCCGAGCGCGAGGCGCTCATCTACTTCACCGGCTTCGTGGTCCTCATCGCCCTCGTCATCCTGATCTCGATTCAGGACATCGCGAGGCTCCCCGGGTCCTGATCTGAGCACGAAAGAGCCCTCCGGCTAGGCGCTCGGAGGGCTATGTACCACCCGCTGTACCACTTTCAGACGCCGCGTCCTGGAGCTCGTCGGGATCAGCTTCACCGCCGATGAGCAAGCGATGATCTACTAGGCCCAGGCCATCTGGGACGAGCCCGGCCCCGGTCACTAGTAACGCGTGGAATCAGGGGCCTACGAGGGGAATCAGGGCCTGCTCGACTGCGGGAGACACCGCAGACGTTCCGCCGACCACGACCGCCGAATCCGGATCCAACCGTGTGACCTCGGTTGCGACCGGATAGGGGAGGGAGGTGCCGGGCACGAGCAAGACCGGGCTGTTCCAGTCGCCCGCCGCCGCGCACGCCACGAGAGCGTCCGGGAAGTTCTTGCCCGTAACGACATACACCCGCTGGCTCCCGAACGTGAACGTGGCCTCAGAGATCTTCACCGCGGTGTCGTAGCGATCCACCCCGCCAATCCGAGTGACATCCGGGGCATACGCTTGCAGGGCCGCTTCCACTTGCGAGGAGATCACACCAGTTCCGCCGAGGATGATGATCTTCTGGGGGATCAGTCGTTCCAGGTCCTGGACGACCACGGAGGGGATCGTATCTCGCTTCACGAGTAACAAGGGCGCCTCGAGGTAGCCGGCGGCGGCACTCCCGACCAGGGCATCCGGGAAGCTTGTGCCTGTGGCGATGAAGACCTCTTCCGTCGCCGAGAAGAGGCGCTCCGAGATGGCCACCGCGGTCGCGTACCGATCCGCTCCCCACAGCCGTTCGACCTCGCCGGAGGTGTAGGCAGCGAGTGCCTGCTCGACCGCCAACGAGACGACCGACGTGCCACCGATGACCCAGATCCAGCCTGGGTCGAGCCGCTCCAGCTCGGCCGCGATCTCGGCCGGTATCGAATCGCGCCGCACGAGCAACAGGGGGATCCCGCGGGCTCCTGCCGCGGCCGCCGCCGCGAGGCCGTCGGGGAAGTTCTCGCCACTGGCGACGAACAGGCCGTACACCCCGGGCGACCACTGATCCATCGACACCGCGGCAGCGGTTCGATAGCGATCTGGACCAGCCAGTCGGTAGACCGAACCGGCGGCAGGGCCATAGGCGGGCGGCCCTGGCGGGTTGGGACAGCCCGCGGTCGCGGCGCATACCACGCCGGCCGACCTCAGCGCCACGGTGCCAAGGAGCATCAGGGTCGTCAGAACAACGCCGAGAACGATTACCGGAATCGCAGTCCGAAGCCAGCCGGCCGCCGAACGTCTCATGGCCGAAGTCTAGGCAGTCACCCGGCCGCAAGGAATAGGACCCGCGGTAGCCGAGGTGGGCGTCGGGAGCCGGTTGGGTATGTTCGCGCCCTAGTCGCTGATGACGCCGACCCCGCCGAAGAGCCAATGGATCTCATAGTCGACTGAGCCCTCGGTCCAGCTCAGCACCACACTCGTGACGGGCAGGAAGGGCGGGCGGTAAGAGTCCGGGAGGACCTCGGCGGGGTCGTCATGACTCGCGATTATTTCCGCCACGATCCGCTCGCAGGTCGCCTCGTCGAATGGTCCGCAGTCGATCGTCGGGCCTGCTACGACAGGCACGACCCACAAGACGGCGAAGGCCACCACGAGGACGGCCGCGATCCCGAGTACCGCTACGCGACGCATCTCGCCGAGCATCGTACGGTCCGAATCTCGATCCAGGACATCGCCCGCCTGCCGGGGAGCTGATCGGATGCTCGACGCCTAGAATTCGACGCGTGCGAGCGTGGCTGGTCAAATACAAAATTCCGGTCGCGGCGATCAGCGGGACCATCCTGGGCCTCGTGCTCTTCATAGGTCCCGGTCATGCCGAGCTGAACCCCGCGAACGTCATCCTCGCCACCTCGTGCGGAGCGATATTTGGCGTCTCCTGGTGGGCCGCGGCCCGGAGCTACGAGCCGCCGGAGGAGTAAATGCCGGAGCCTGAACGGGCAAACCCGGATCGGCCGTAAGGTAGGACCCCGCCGACTCACGGAGTACTCTGAAGTCGATGGCGGAGCGCTGGCTCTGCAAACGCTGCTTCACGACGGCGGACGAGAGCGTCGAGGCCTGTCCGAACTGCGGACTGGCCCGTGGCGCCGAGGCCCCGTCAGCCGCCGCCTCCACCATTCCCGAGGACGAAGAGCCCATCAAGGCGGCAGCACAACCGCCTCCTGAGTCACGCGTGGCATTCGTTCCGCTAAACGCTCCGCTGCCGCCGATTCCCCGGCCTTCCACCAGCTGCCAGCAATGCGGAAGCCCGCTGTTTGCCCAATGGTGGAATCCAACGAAGAGCGGCTACGAGTGCCGCCGATGCGGGAGCCTCACCGTGGGGCAACCACCGGCCGGCGCCACCAAGGCCAGGACCGGCTGCTTCATCGGATGCGCCGCCATCATCGGCTTTTTTGGGATCCTGGCCGGTATCGGCGGCAACTTCCAGGGCGGCGTGGGTCTGGTTGCGTTCGCTGGCCTGGTGGGAATCGCTGGACTGCTCCTGTCCAGGCGTTCCACCGGATAGCTGGCGCGCCCGAACCAGGCGTGGAATTGGCGATTTCAAGGTCCGCTGATATACTCGCCACGGTCAACGGACCGGGTGTGGACCAAACCGATAAGCACTTGATCTTGGACGTGGGTCGGTCTGCCAACCCACGTTCTGTTTTTCTTCGGGCAGGGAGGTGCCAGCGTGAATCGCGACTTCATCGGCGCCCTGCTGCAATTGAACGCCGAGAAGGGCGTTCCCCAGGACATCCTCCTCCAGACGCTCGAGCAAGCGATTGAATCGGCCTACCGGCGAAATGCCGAAGCGCCCGAGAACGTCGTGGTCAAGATCGACCCCGAGACGGGGGAGATCAGCGTCTTTCGCGAGTACGAGGTCGTCGCCGGCAACGAGGAAGTGACCGATCCGGAGCTCCAGAAGACGGTCGCCGAGGCGGTCGCGATCGAGGAGGGCGCCGGGGTCGGCAGCCGCGTCCGGGTCCCGGAAAACGTCACCCAGCAGCAGCTCGGCCGAATTGCCGCGCAGACCGCGGGCCAGGTCTATCGCCAGCGCCTCCGCGAGGCGGAGCGCGACGTCGTGTACCACCAGTACGTCAGCCGCGAGGGCGAGATCCTGACCGGGGTCGTGACCCGCACCACCGAGTCCGCGGTCGTGCTCGACATGAGCCGCGGCGTGGAGGCGGTCCTCTCGGTCAGCGAGCAGCTGCCCGGGGAGCACTATCGCATCGGCCAGCACCTGAAGGTCTTCGTGCTCGAGGTCCGTCGGACCACGCGCGGCCCGGTCCTGGTCGTAAGCCGAACCCACCGCGGCTTCCTGCGGCGGCTGATGGAGATGGAGATTCCCGAGATCTACAACGGCTCGGTCGTGATCCGCGGCATCGCCCGCGAGGCCGGCAGCCGCTCGAAGGTCGCGGTCGAGAGTCGCCAGCCGGGCGTGGACGCCAAGGGTGCCGCGGTTGGCCAGCGGGGAACCCGGATCCAGGCCATCGTGGCCGAGCTGAACGGCGAGAAGGTCGACGTCGTGCTGTGGAACGAGGACGCCAGCCAGTTCGTGGCCGAGGCGCTCTCGCCGGCCGAGGTCATCGAGGTCCGGATCGACGAAGAGCATCGCATTGCGAACGTGATCGTTCCGGAGCGTCAGCTGTCGTTGGCCATCGGCCGCGAGGGACAGAACGCCCGGCTGGCGGCCAAGCTAACCGGCTGGCGGATCGACATCCGCTCCGATGCGGGCGTGGCCGCGGCCGGGGCCGGAGGAACGCGGACTGCCACCTCCAGCGAAGACGGGGAAGCTGCGGAGGTCGCCGAAGATGCCGAAGCGACGGCCTGATCACCAGCCGCAGCGCACCTGCGCGGTCTGCCGCGCGGTGCACACCAAGCGAGACATGCAGCGCATCGTCCGGACCGCGGACGGTGAGGCGGTGATGGACGCCAGCGGGCGCTTGCCCGGGCGTGGCACGTACGTGTGCTCCGATCCCGCCTGCCAGACTAACCCCAGCCGCGACAAGGCCATTGCCCGCGCACTGGGGATCGGAGTGATACATGCCACCGCGTAGGTACACCCAGAACCGCCGCGGTCCGCGACCGCCGCGCAAGAACCGGGAGTCCACGAGCAGCACCGAGACCGCCACGCTGCCACGCCCGTCTGGGCCGGTCGAGGTGGGAACCACCGTGGTCGTCCAGGACCTGGCCGCGGCGCTCGGAGTCAGCACCGCCGCGGTCATCAGCGAGCTGATCCGGAACGGGATCTTCGCCACCATCAACCAGTCGATCGACTACGACACCGCCTCGCTGGTCGCCGCCGAGATGGGCATGGAGCTCGTCGCCAAGGGCGCCGCGGAGGCCGAGGGCGAAGCGCAGGAGCTGGTCGCGCCGGGTGGCGCGGAGGACGGGGTCCGGATCACGCCATGGGGCGAGGACGATCCCGCCAACCTGATCACGCGCGCCCCGATCGTCACGATCATGGGCCACGTGGACCACGGCAAGACGAGCCTGCTGGACGCCATCCGCGACACGGCCGTCGCGTCCGGCGAGTCGGGTGGCATCACCCAGCACATCGGTGCCTCGGAGGCGGTCCACGGGGAGCGGCGGATCGTGTTCCTGGACACCCCTGGTCACGAGGCGTTCACCGCCATGCGGGCCCGTGGCGCCCAGGTGACCGACATCGCGGTCATCGTGGTCGCGGCCGACGACGGAGTCATGCCTCAGACCAAGGAAGCGATCGACCACGTTCGCGCGGCGCGCGTCCCCATGATCGTGGCGGTCAACAAGATCGACAAGCCCGACGCCAACCCCGACCGGGTGAAGCAGGAGCTGGCCGACAACGGGGTCCTGATCGAGGAGTACGGCGGCGAGATCCCGGCCGTGGCGGTGTCCGCCAAGCAGCGGCAGGGGATCGACGACCTGCTGGAGGTCATCGGCCTGGTGGCCGACCTGCAGGACCTGAAGGCCAACCCGAACCGCGAGGCGTACGGCACGATCATCGAGTCCAAGATCGAGAAGGGCCGGGGCAATGTGGCCACCGTCCTGGTCCAGACCGGCACGCTGAAGGTCGGCGACATCGTGACCGTGGGCAAGACCTACGGCCGCGTCCGCGCCCTCCAGAATGCGGCCGCCCGCCGGGTGAAGGAGGCAGGGCCCGCCACCGCGGTCGAGATCATCGGCCTCCAGGAGCTGCCCGAGGCCGGCGACCTGCTGCGGGTCGTGCCCGACGAGAAGGCCGCCCGCGATGCCGCCGAAGCGGTCGAACGCCATGCGGCCGGGTCCGGCGCGTCCAGCCTCGAGGAGCTCAGTGCCCAGATCCAGTCGTCCGAAGTCAAGGAGCTGCGCGTCATCCTCAAGACCGACGTCCAGGGATCGCTGGGCGCCATCCGCCATGCGCTCGACGCGCTGAGCACGACCGAGACCCGGATCAACATCCTCAGCGAGGGGGCGGGGGACATCAACGAATCCGACGTCCTGCTCGCGGCCGCCTCGAACGCGGTGGTTGTGGGCTTCAACACCAAGCTCGACCCCGGCGCCGAGCGCGCGGTGGAAGCTTCGGGCGTGGATGTGCGCCTGTACGAGGTCATCTACAAGCTGACCGATGACATCCAGCTCGCCCTCCAGGGCCTCCTGACCCCGAAGCTGGTCGAGCAGATCGAGGGCCATGCCGAGGTTCGCCAGCTGATCAAGGCCGGAAAGGCGGGCACTATCGCCGGCTCATACGTGCTCGACGGGCGGATGGTTCGCGGGGGCCAGGCCCGGCTCATGCGGGGTGGCCAGCTGATCGTCGAGTCGCGGATCGAGTCCCTGCGCCGGTTCAAGGACGACGTGCGCGAGGTGGCGGCCAGCTTCGAATGCGGCATCGGCCTCGCCGGCTCGCCGGAATACGCCGAGGGCGACGTCATCGAGTGCTTCCAGATGGTGTCGGAGGGGTCCGTCTGAGCAAGCGCACCGATCGGCTCGACAGCCAGATCCGAGCCGAGCTGATGCAGATCTTCCAGCGTGACATGGCCGACCCGCGGGTCGGCTTTGCGACGGTCACCCGCGTTCACACCAGCCCGGACCTGACCCTTGCCCAGGTCTGGGTATCGGTCTACGGCCCCGATTCCGACATGAGCACCACCGTGAACGCCTTGACTGATGCCGCCGGCTGGCTCCGCCGCCGGCTCGGTGAGCGGATGACGATGCGGAAGGTGCCGCGGCTGGAGTTCAAGGCCGACGACTCGATCGCAAGCGGCGACACCGTCCTCCGCATCCTCCGCGACCTCGACACCGACTCGGGTGCGGACCGATGAAGGAGGTCGTCGATGCCATTCGCGGGGCGCAGCGGATCACGGTGATCGGTCACGAGAATCCCGACGCCGACACCCTTGGCGCCGCGCTTGCGATCCGGATAGTGGGGGAGCGGCTCGGGATCCCGACCGAGGTGGTGATGGCGGACCCGGTTCCGATCTACCTCCAGTTCCTGCCCCGGGTCGACGAGGTGAAGACCACCCCTGGATTCGAGCCGGACGTGGCGGTGATTGTGGATTCCGGCGACCTGGCCCGGACCGGGACGATCGCCACCGACCACCGGGCGTGGCTGGAGCAGTCGCGGATCGTGAACATCGACCATCACGTCAGCAACCCCGGCTTCGGTGCGGTGAATCTGGTCGATCCGGATGCCGCCTCGACCTGCGAGATGGTGACCTTCCTCCTCGCCGAGCTGGGCGTGGAGCTGGACCGCGACCTCGCCACCGTGCTCCTGGCCGGGATCGTGAACGACACCCACACCTTCGCCCACCCCAACGTCACCCCGCGCACGCTCCGGGCGGCCGCATCGCTGGTCGAGGCTGGGGCGTCACTGGCGGCCATCAATCGCGCGATCTACGCTGACAAGCCGAACTCCACGATCGCGGTCTGGGGTCGGATCCTGGCCGGAGTGGGGTTCGCGTCCGGGGGCCGGATCGTCCACGCGGCCCTGACCGAAGCGATGCTGACCGAGACCGGCGCCACGCGCGAGTCATCGGAAGGGTTCATCGACCTCCTGAGCCTGTCCCGCGAGGCCGACATCGTCCTCCTGTTCAAGGAGCAGGGCCAGACCCAGACCCGGGTCAGCATCCGCACCACGGCTGTGGCCGACGCGGTCGCCATTACATCGGTCTTTGGCGGGGGAGGCCATGCCCGGGCGGCGGGCTGCACGGTGGCCGCCCCCATCGCCGACGCCCGGACCCAGGTCCTGGCCGAGTGCGAGCGTGAGCTCGCCCGCGCCGATGATCGGCGTCATTAACCTCGACAAGCCGGTCGGCCCCACCTCGCACGACATGGTCGGCCTCGTCCGACGGCTGACCGGGCTGCGCCGGATCGGTCACGCTGGGACCCTGGACCCCCTCGCCTCGGGCGTGCTGCCGATCCTGGTCGGCCCGGCCACGCGGCTGAGCCAGGAGCTGACCGGCGGGCGGAAGCGGTACGACGCGGTGGTCCGGCTGGGCTTCCGTTCACAGACCGATGACGCCCAGGGACCGATCGAGCCGGGTGGCGCACCGCCCGACGGGGATGCGGTGCGGGCGGCGCTCCCCGAGTTCGAGGGCACGTACGAGCAGCGGCCGCCGGCGTTCTCCGCGCGGAAGGCCGGGGGCGTGACCGCCTACGAGGCGGCGCGGAAGGGCTCGGCACTGGACCTGGCGCCGCGCGAGATCACGATCCACGCCATCCGGCTCCTGGACATGACCCCTGCGGATGGGTGGCTCGACGTGCACCTCGATCTTGAGACCGGCCCGGGGACCTACATCCGCTCGGTGGCCCGCGACCTCGGGGAGCGGCTGGGCTGCGGCGGCTATCTCCACGCCCTGCGCCGGACCGAAGCGGCCGGGCTGTTGGCGGCCGAAGGTATGACACCCGATGGCCTCGAGGCGGTGGCCGCGAGGGGAGAGCTGGCCGAGGCGCTCATTCCAGTCGAGCGGTTGCTCGGTCTCGAAACGGTCACTCTGGAGGCGGAGGGCGCCGAGCGCTTCACCCACGGCGGCGAGCTGGCGTGGCCCGGCGACGGCCGCCGCCAGGTCCATGGACCATCCGGCCTGCTGGGCATCGGCGAGCTCCGTGACGGCCGGCTCCATCCCCGCACCGTCCTGGTCGAGGGCGCATGACGACCGCCGCACCACACCGGGCCCTCAGCCTGGACGAGGTCGCCGCGGCGTCGATCGGACCCGCGGCGGTGGCGCTGGGCGTATTCGACGGCGTTCATCGCGGGCAC
>DASYGU010000101.1:0-2921 GCA_035999355.1 Candidatus Limnocylindria bacterium
GGTCGACGTCCACCTCACCTCCGACGGGGAGCTGGCGGTCATCCACGACGCCACCCTGGACCGGACGACCGATCGAACGACGACGGTCGCGACCGCGACGATGGCCGCCATCCGCGAGGCCGATGCGGGCTGGGCCTTTCCGGGCGAGGCGAGCGAGTACCCGTTCCGCGGGACCGGGATGACCGTGCCCACCCTGCCCCAGGTGCTCGCCTGGCTGCCCGAGGGGCTTGGCCTGGCGGTGGAGATCAAGGCCGCGCCGGCGGCGGATGCGGTGGTCGCCGCTCTGGCCGAAAGCGCGGTCCGCGAGGCCGGCCAGGTGACCGTCATGAGCTTCCTGGAGTCCGCCATCAGCCGGGTTCGGGAGCTGGCGCCCAAGATCCCAACCGGGCTGCTGCTGGTGCCGGGCGACAGCTTCGAGCGCGGACTGAAGTGGGTCGTGGAGCACGGCCACGCCGCGGTGCTGCCGTTCGATCCGGATCTCGGCGAGGACCCGGCCCCGAACGTGGCGCTGGCCACGTCATGGGGCACGCGGGTGGGGTGCTACGTGGTGAACGAGCCCGAGCGCATGCAACAGCTGGCCGCGGCCGGCCTGTGGGGATTCGTCACCGACGTGCCGGACGTGGCGAGAGCCGCCCTGGGCCCTCGCCCCGCCGCGGGCGCGGAGTAGGTCAGCCGGCGGCCGCGCCGGTCAGCGCACCGAGAGCGGCCTGTGCCGCATCGGCGTTGTCGACCCCGAACAGGATCCCGACCTTGCCGTCCTTCATCCCGATCGGGAAGACGGCCTCGATGTTGACCCCCGCGTTGCCGAGGCGTCGGGCGGCGTCGGCGAACGTGCCCGGCTGGTCGTCCAGCCAGGCGGCCGCGGCCTGCACCTCGCGGAAGGTGGTGCCGCTCTCCTGGAGCGCCGCCCGCGTCCCATCGTCGTCATTGGTCTGAAGAGCGATGTAGCCGGCGTTGCCCCAGGTGGCACCACCACCGGAGATGACGTTGACGCCGCGCTTGGCGATGGCCTCCAGGGCGGTGGCCAGGGTGCCCGGCTGATTTGCGGGAGCGATGATGAACACGTGCATGGAATCTCCTTCCTCGCGCAAGGCCTTGGTGGATGGCTGAGCGTACACCCGGCCCTGTTGCCGGGTTGATCAAGCGCACTCGAAATGACCGATAACCCGGCGCCACCAGATCCCTCGGCGGCTACCCTCCGCCCATGACCTACAGCATCGTGGCCCGCGACCCGGCCACCGGGCGATTTGGCATCGCCGTCCAATCCCACTACCTGGGAGTCGGTCCGGTCGTGCCCTGGCTGGAGGCCGGCGTCGGGGCCATTGCCACCCAGGCCCAGGTCGACATCTCGTTCGGGCCGATCGGCCTGGAGCTGCTGCGCAATGGGCGGACCGCCGAGCAGACGGTCGCCGCCCTGCTGGCCAGCGATCCGACACCGCAGGTACGGCAGCTGGGCGTGGTCGATGGCGAGGGCCACGCCTTTGCGCACACCGGGACCGACACCATTCCGGCCGCGGGCCATCTCATCGGTGAAGGCTTCACCGTCCAGGGCAACCTCCTCGAGCGCGACACGTGCTGGCCGGCCATGAAGACCGCCTACGAGTCCGCCACGGCCGAGGGACTGCCGTTCAGCGAGCGGCTCCTGCGGGCGATGGAGGCGGCGGAAGGCGAAGGTGGCGACGTCCGCGGGCGGCAGAGCAGCGCGATCATGATCGTCGAGGGCACGCTCCAGCCCGTGCCATGGAAGGGTCGTGTCCTCGATGCACGGGTCGACGACCACCCCGACCCGGTTCCCGAGCTGCGCCGGCTGGTGGACCTGTACGAGGCCTACGACCTGCTCGACCCCGAGAAGGGCGGGGTCAGCGAGGCCGAGGGCTATGCCGAGGCCCGCCGCCGGGCGCCGGAGGCGTACGAGCTCGTGTTCTGGATGGGCATCGAGCACGCCAAGCGCGGGGAGATCGACGACGCGCGCCGCGAGCTGGCCATCGCCTTTGCGGCGGATGCGCGCTGGCGGACGACCCTCCGCCATCTTGCCGACGCTGGACGCGAAGGGATGAACCCCGAGATGGCGGCGAAGCTGACCGAGTAGTCCGCTACCAGTTGGTGGCGGTGGTCGCGATGTGCTCGCCGATGGATTCCAGCCAGCGCTCAGCGTCGATCGCGGCCTTGCAGCCGTCGCCTGCGGCAGTCACCGCCTGGCGGTAGCGATGGTCGTGGACGTCGCCGGCCACGAACACGCCCTCGATGTTGCTGCTCGTCTCACCCGGACCGCGGCCGGCCACCTCGCAGTAGCCCCGGGCGTCGAGGTCCAGCTGGCCCACGAACAGGTCGGTGTTCGGCTTGTAGCCGATGGCGACGAACATGCCCTGGGCGTCGAGCACCTCCTCCGTGCCGCTTCCCGTGTCGCGCAGCCGCAGCTGCTGGACCGTCGTGTCACCGAGCACCTCGGCCACCTCGCGGTTCCACCTGATCTCGATCTTGGGGTGGGCCGCGGCTCGGTCCTGCATGATCTTCGAGCCGCGGAACTCGTCGCGCCGCACGAGCATGGTCACCTTGTTCGCGAACTTGGTCAGGAACAGCGCCTCCTCGAGCGCGGTGTCCCCACCGCCGACGACGGCCACGTCCCGGTCGCGGAAGAAGAACCCGTCACACGTCGCACAGGCAGACACGCCGCGTCCGCGGAACTGCTCCTCGGAATCGAGGCCCAGCCACAGGGCGCTGGCGCCGGTGGCCACGATCACCGCATCGGCGAGATAGGCATCATCCCCCACCCACAGCTTGAAGGGTCGCTCGCTGAAGTCGACCTTCGTGACGTCGACCTCGAGGATGTGGGCCCCGAATCGCTCCGCCTGGCGGCGGAAGAGATCCATGAGCTCGGGGCCGAGGATGCCGTCCGGGAATCCGGGGTAGTTCTCGACGTC
>DASYGU010000114.1:0-2436 GCA_035999355.1 Candidatus Limnocylindria bacterium
GTGGTCGAATCGGCAGAGGCCGCCCCCGAGGCGCCCGCCGATGGCGACGACCATGACGCCGAGGCCGATGCCGCCGCCGACGCACCGGCAGCCGAGGCACCGGCTGCGGAAGCTCCGGTATCGACCGATGCGTGGCCCGAGAAGCCGGACGACGACGCGCCGAGTGCCCCCAAGGAGGATCCGACCGCCTGATGGCATCCCTCCGCGACATCCGGCGCCGCATCGGCTCCATCCGGAATATCGCCCAGATCACCCGGGCGATGGAGATGGTGGCCGCCTCGCGCATGAAGCGTGCGCAGGAGTCGATCCTCGCCGCGCGTCCGTTTGCCGAGGAGCTGGACGACGTGCTGGCGCGGGTCGCCGCGGCCGTGGACCATACCGAGGAGCCGCTCCTGGCCCGTCGCCCCGTGCGCCACGTGGCGCTGGTGATGATCACGACCGACCGCGGACTGGCGGGCGCGCTGAACTCGAACGCGGTGCGAAACGCGCTGCGCTGGGTCGCGGACCGAGCCGGGTCGCAGAACGGCGGGGAGCCGGTCCGCGTATCGGCCATCACGGTTGGTCGCAAGGGCCGCGATGCGCTCCGCCGGGCCGGGATCCCGATCGCCGCCCACTTTCCGCAGTTCGGGGATCGGCCGGTCTTCGCGGACGTCCAGCCGCTGGCCAAGCTCGTGACCGAGGATTTCCTGGCCGAGACCTACGACGAGGTCATCGTCAGCTACAGCCAGTTCATCAGCACCCTCGTCCAGCGACCGGCGATCAAGAGCGTCCTTCCCGTCCATGAGCCGACCCTCACCGAGGGCCAGCGGATCCGGAACGACGAGTACCTGTTCGAGCCATCGGCGGAGGTGCTGTCGCGCCTGCTGCCGTACTACGTCGCGGTGGACATCTATCGAGCCGTGCTCGAAAACATGGCCTCCGAGCAGTCGGCCCGCATGATTGCGATGCGGAACTCGACCGACAACGCCCACGAGCTCATCGGCGAGCTCACCCTCGTCTACAACAAGACCCGCCAGGCCACCATCACCCGGGAGATGATCGAGATCGCCTCCGGGGCCGAGGCCCAGGCGAGCTGATCCAGACCAGAAGGAGCGGCTGAAGACCCATGGCCTCCGGCAAGGTGATCCAGATCACGGGACCCGTGGTCGACGTCGAATTTCCCGCGGGCGAGCTGCCCGAGATCTACAACGCGTTGGAGATCGGCGAGCTCGTCGTCGAGGTTCAGCAGCATCTGGGCAACAACTGGGTGCGGGCCGTGGCGATGTCGACAACCGATGGGCTCGCCCGCGGCGTCGATGCGATCGACACCGGGAAGGCCATCACCGTCCCCGTGGGCGAGCCCACTCTCGGCCGCGTGTTCGACGTCCTCGGCCATCCGATCGACGGCAAGGGACCGGTGGTTTCCGAGCACATGCTCCCCATTCACCGTGAGGCGCCCGCGTTCGAGGACATGGAGACCGAGGCTGCCGTCTTCGAGACGGGGATCAAGGTCATCGACCTCATTGCCCCGTTCAAGCGCGGTGGCAAGGTCGGCGTGTTCGGTGGAGCCGGCGTCGGCAAGACGGTCATCATCCAGGAGCTCATTCGCAACATCGCGGCCGAGCACGGGGGCTACTCGGTGTTCGCGGGCGTAGGCGAGCGGTCGCGCGAGGGGAACGACCTCATCGGCGAGATGACCGAGTCGGGCGTCATCGACAAGACAGTGATGGTCTTCGGCCAGATGAACGAGCCGCCCGGTGCCCGCCAGCGGGTGGGGCTGACCGCTCTGACCATGGCCGAGTACTTCCGCGACGTGGAAGGTCGCGACATCCTGCTGTTCATCGACAACATCTTCCGCTTCACCCAGGCCGGGTCCGAAGTGTCAGCGCTGCTCGGCCGGATGCCATCGGCGGTGGGCTACCAGCCAACCCTGGCCACTGAGATGGGCGACCTCCAGGAGCGCATCACCTCGACCAAGAAGGGCTCGATCACCTCGCTGCAGGCGATCTTCGTGCCGGCCGACGACTACACCGACCCGGCACCGGCCACCACGTTCGGCCACCTCGACTCCACCATCCGCCTCGAGCGCTCCATCGTGGAGCTGGGCATCTACCCTGCGGTGGACCCGCTGACCAGCACCTCGACCGTGCTCGATCCGCGGGTGGTGGGCGAGGACCACTTCCAGGTGGCACGCGAGGTCCAGCAGACCCTCCAGCGCTACCGCGACCTCCAGGACATCATCGCGATCCTGGGCATGGACGAGCTGTCGGAGGAGGACAAGGTGACCGTCTCCCGTGCTCGCCGCCTACAGCGCTTCATGAGCCAGCCGATGTTCGTCGCCGCCCAGTTCACCGGGCGCGATGGGAAGTACGTCGAGCGCAAGGAGACTGTCCGCGGCTTCCGCGAGATCCTCGACGGCAAGCACGACCAGCTCCCCGAGCAGGCGTTCTACATGGT
>DASYGU010000143.1:0-2652 GCA_035999355.1 Candidatus Limnocylindria bacterium
TCTTCATCGAGGAGCTGCTGCGGAGCTGGATCAGCAGCGGGGCGCTCGCGGCCGAGGGAGGTGACCGTGGCGGTTGGCGACTGGCGGTAGCGCCGGAGTCGGTTCCCCTACCTCCAACCGTGCAGGCCATCTATGCAGCCCAACTGGACGACCTGCCGGCACCCGCCCGCCTGGTCGCCCGTCGGGCCTCGGTGGCGGGTCGTCGCTTCGCAGTTCGCGCCCTCGAGCCTCTCGAGGTGCCTGACCCCGCCGAGGGACTGGACCGCCTCAGACAACGGGCATTCCTGCGCGGCCCCGAGGCAGACCCGGCGGGCGACCAGATCTACGCCTATCGCCATGTCCTCCTCCGCGACGCCGGCTACGCGAGTCTTTCCCGCGCCGAGCGCGGCCGTCTGCACCTGGCGCTGGCGATCTGGCTGGAACAGACCGCCGGGATCGATGTCGCCCGGGTCGCCGAGCCGATCGCCTCCCATTATGAGGCGGCTCTCGCGGCCCTCCCCGGTGTAGGCGCGGATCCGGACGAACGCCTCCGCCTGACCGATGCCGCCCGCTCCTGGCTGGAGCGGGCGGCTGATGCCGCCCTGGCCGTCGCGGGGCACGACGCGGCGATCGGCTTGCTCGGGCGAGCCGCGGACCTGGCCGCCGGCGACGACCGCGAGGCGGCACGTCTCCGCCTGCGGCGCGGTGAGCTGATGGCCTCGTCGGGGAACATTTCTGCCGGCGTGGACGAGATCCAGGCAGCCCTTGAGTGCTTCCGTACCGCCTACCGCGCGGACCCGTCTGACATGGTCGCGCGGGCCGGTTACGGCAACGCCGCGGCCGCGATGGGGGACGCGATGATCGAGCAGATCCGCGCCATCGAGGCCCGCGACCTCGTGGCCGAGACGTTGGCCGAGATCGGGCAGCCGGAGGACGCCCTGGTCGGCCGCCTGCTGGCTCTCCACGCCTGGGCCAAGGTCTTCCAGGGAGACCGTGAGACGACGGTCGCGGAGGTGGAGCGAGCCCTGGAACTGGTGCGCGGCGGCGACCCGCGTGTGGAGATCCAGGTCCGCGGATGGCGAGCCTCGGTGCGAACCGAGGCGCAGATCAGCGTCGTCGAGGAATGGCGGGAGCTCGAGGTGATGGCCAGGGCCCAGGGCATGTGGGCGGTCGCAGTCCGGGCCCTGTTGATGCGGTTCGGCAACGACCCGGCGGCATCGGCCCGAGACACCCTGGCCGCTGTCCGGTCGGGATTCGATCTGGCGACGAACCACGGCCTGACGGAGGTCGCCTCCGGCAGCAGCTCCTTGATCGTGGGCACCCAGCTCGGCCTGGGCGAGTGGGACGAAGCCCTGGCCCTGGGATTCGAGAACGTCGCCTTGGCCGAGCGGAACGCCTACAGCCGGGTCCTCTTCCGCATCTGGATGGCACTGGCCCCGATGCTCGAAGCCCGCGGAGATCGCGATCAGCTGGCCCGCTATGCCACGTGGTTCGACACGGTGCGTTCGATGTTCCCGGAACCTCCGTCTCCGTATGCGCAGGTCCACAACGCGGCTATCGACCGAATGATGGCGACGGTTGGCTTGCCGCCGGTGAACGGGCGACCGATGACCGTCGAGATCCTCGCAACCGAGGCCTACAACAACGTCGAGTACGTCGCGGCGTTGGAGATCACGATCCGTGACTGGCTGGCCGAGGGGGCATCGGACCGCGCGGCCGAAGCGCTCGAGCGGATCGAGTTGTCGTACCGAGACGACGACGACTTCCCGCCGACCCTGCTCATCGAGGCGTCATTCGCGCTGATGCACGCCTGGGTTCTGCGCGCGCACGGATCCGGCGCGGTAGAGGCCGCGCGGACATCGGCCGACTGGTCCCGGAGAGCCGAGGCGCCGTGGTGGCTGGCGCGCGCCATCCGGGCCCTGCCGGACGGGGAGGCGACAGCCGAGGAGCTGGCCGAGGCGGCGGAGATCGAGGGCAGGCTCCGAGTCCGGGAGGGAGCGAGCGCCCCGCCAGTCTGAGCCCTATTCGTCGGGCAGGCCGACGGTCGCCAGCGTTTCGGGGGATATCGGTCCCAGGCCCAGACGCTCGACCAGCCACGCGGCGCGGTCCGCGGTGGCGGCGTCGTCCAGGGCGTGTTCCGCCTCGTAGGTGGAGAGCGTCGCGTCGGGCACCGCCTCGATGAGCTCCTGCGCCACGTCGGGCGGGACCACCTCGTCGATCGTGCCGTACTGGAGGTAGATCCGCTCCCCGTCAAGCTGGTCCGCGATCGCCATGGCGTCGAAGGGGGCCATGACCTCGAGGTAGACGTCGAACTTCTCGGCACCGACCAGGGCCCGCGCGCCGGCCACCCAGCCGTCATCGGAGGTGGCCAGGAAGCCGGTCCACGAGGGTCGGGGCGCGATGAGGATGAGGGCCGCCGGGCGCTCGTCGACCGCGGCCAGGGTGGAGCCGGTCGAGGCCCCCCACGAGTGGCCGACGTACCCCAGCCGCGCCGGATCCACGTCGTCGCGCTCGACCAGGATGTCGTAGGCGCGGCGGACGTCGATGATCGCCTGGGCGGTCATGTCCCGCTCCCGCTCGGGCAGCCCGTAGCTCTGGAGGAATGCCCGCCGATCGGTCCCGACCCGCGAGAACGGCGCGTCGAGCACGAGCGAGACCGCCCCACCGGTGGCC
>DASYGU010000153.1:0-3543 GCA_035999355.1 Candidatus Limnocylindria bacterium
GTGGTCCTGGCCGTCCAGCCGGAGGCGGACGGGCGTGCCGGCCTCGTCGGTGTCGACCTGGACCAGCGGATGGCTGGCGTGCAACCGGGTCACGGCTGTGTGCCGGCCTCGTGGCCGATCTCGACCAGCCGCGCCTGGCGCTCGGGGAACGCGGCCGTGGGCCGCTCCACGACCGCGCGCCACAGGCGGCCGTTGCCGAACCGGGCGCCGATCCGCTCGACCGACCAGCGGAGCTCCTCCCATCGGCCGGCCTGCGGCTCGAAGGCGGGGAGCTGGCGGGCGGCCGGGTTGGTGAGACGGTCCAGGACGAGGGTCAGGGACGTGATCCGGACCTCCTCCTCCCCGCCGGCCCTGCCCTGCAGCTGGGCCTCGAGCCGGGCGAGCAGCAGGCGGGTGATCCAGTCCGGGTCGGTGCTGGGCTCGGGGAGGGCGAGGTGGACGGCCAGGGGCGGGGCTGACTCCCGGTCCAGGCTGAGGACCGCCCGGCCCGGGGCAAGGTGGCGGCCGGCAAGCCGGTCGGTCAGGGCCGTCGCCGCGCGACGGAGGGCGAGGGTGATCTCGGTCACGCCCTCCGCCGGCGACTCGAAGCGGACCGAGGTGGCCAGCTGCTCCGGCCGGCGACGTGGAGCAAGCGGCCGCGCATCTTCCCCGCGGGCGAGCGCCTGGAGCCGCTCCCCCACCTCCCCGAACTGGGCGGCCACCGCCGACCGCGGCAGCCCGGCCAGCTGGCCCATGGTCGTCAGCCCGAACAGGCTGAACCGATCCCGGACGGCCTGGTCGGCCGGCAGCAGACCGATGGGCATCGGGGCGAGCGTCGCTCGCCCCTCACCGGCGGGCAGGATCAGGCACGCGGCGCGGTCTTCGCCGCGGGCCAACCGGACCGCGAGCGATGCCAGCCATCGGTTGTCCCCGATCCCGGCCCGCACCGGGTACATCCCGGCCAGGGCCACCGCCCGCGCCGCGACCCGTCGTTCCGAGCCGTGCATCGGTTCGAGGCCCGTCACGTCGATGAGTGACACCCCCTCTTCCAGGGCCTCGATCCGCGGGGAGAGGTCATCCAGCCGGTCGAGCAGCCCCTCCCACGGGACCATGACCTCCGTGCCCCGGAGGGTGGGCCAGACCAGCATCAGGATCCGCATTGGTATGCCTTGGAGCCGGTCAGGCGCTGAGGACGGCCAGCGCGGGGAGCTCCTCGGGGAGCCCGTACGGCTGCTCCACGGTCTCGGGCTGCGGCTCTGCCAACGCCGGCAGGAGCGAGTCGATCCGGCGGCCCTCGCCGAACCACAGGTCGAGCTCGGCATGGCCGCCGGCCAGCGCCCAGCGGTGGCGGGTCACTGATGCCGCCGTGCGCAGGCCGACGAGGTCGCGGCCGACGGCCAGCCAGGATTGCCGCTCGAGACGGAGCCGGACGCCGGCCACCTTGCCGGCAGCTTGGCGCAGGGCCGGCGGGCCGATGAGCAGGGCGGTGGCGTCGGATCGGGGCAGGAGCGCAGCCAGCCGCTCGAAGCGCGGGGCGGACGCCCCGTCCAGGTCCAGGACGAGCAGGTCAAGCAGGCGGGATCGGGCCAGCCATGCGGCCAGCTCGAGCGCCTCGGCCACGTCGGCGGGACGGACGAGGAGCAGCCACTCCAGGTTGACGCCGTGGCGCGCGGCACAGGCGGGGTCGAACGTGCCGGCCAGGTCGATCCACGCCACGAGGCCCCCGGCCGCCTGGCTGGCCGCGGCCGAATCGAGGGCCAGCGAGGTGGCGCCATGACCGGGAGCGGCATCCAGGACGGCCAGAGCACCCCGGGGCCAGCCACCGGTGGCCAGCGCCCCGTCCAGGGCGGCGTGGCCGGTGGGCACAGCGGGGATCTCCACCTCCCCGGGGAGCGGTTGGACGCCTCGCCGCAGGCCGCGCTCGCGAAGCGCATCGAGCACCTCGGGGAGCGGCTGAGCGGCGTGGAGGGTCACATCGGCCAGTCTAATAGAACAGATGTTCTAGATCAATCCCCTTCCTGACGGCTAGGGCGTCGGATCGAGCTCCTCGACCAGCATCGAGGTATCCGTGCAGCGGCCGCCGAGTACCGTGGACAGCCTTCCGCGGACCACGATCGGGTCACCGACCCGCGCCGCGATGTGACCCGAGTAATCCTGAATGCTGAGCGGGGGGCTGCGAAATACCCATGCCCCGCTCCCGACCAGCTCCGTGCGCTCGCCATTGGCTTCCACCCAGACACACTCTCGTGCGTCATCGCCGCCGAAGATGCCAACCAGCTCGACGGGATCGGAAAGTGAGTCCTCGAGCACAAATACCGATCCGCCAAACCCACCTGACGCCGCCACTGTCCGCAGCACCGGGCGCTCCACCTCATCCGATTCGTCGAAATCGATCCGCAGCACCAACGACCCGTTGCCCATAACGTCAGAAGGAAGCGTGGGATTGAACGGCACGTCTCCCCAATCGCCGGTGATCGTCAAGTCGGGTTGGATCGTTGCAGCAAATACGTTGGTCCACGCCTCACCCGCACCGGACCCGACGTCCGGGCTCATTCCCAACCAGTACAGGCACGATTCCCGTTGAAGAATGTCGTACCGACCCTGGTCGTCAGCTCGCCAGACGCCGGTGAGCATCACGTGCCGTCCGGACGGGCTGCTGATGTCGAGGTCGGAGCACGCACGTCCTGCCGGCTGGACCGAGGCGCCCGGTGCGAGGGACCCGGAGGGTGACGCACCGCTGCACGATGAAGCGACAAGGGCCAGCAGGCCGAGTCCGGCCAGCCGGCGCGTTCTCACCCGAACAGTCTACGACCGGGTTTGCGGAATCCGATTCGTGACGCCGAAGTCAGACGCCGACGTCTCTCCGTCGGAAGCCGATGATCGCCACCAGCACGAACAGCAGCCCGCCCACGCCCAGGACCGCAGCATGCGCCGGATCGAGCCCGTTCCGGAGCGGATCGGCCTCGTAGTAGTAGTAGAACGGCGACAGCTGCTGGAGCCAGTCGAGGCCGTCGACCAAGGGCGCGAGCGAGTTCACCAGGTAGGCCGCGATCCCCAGCGCCGCGCCGAGGCCGATCGCCAGCCCGCGTGACCCGCTGGCCGCCCCGACCATGAGTGCGAAGCCGCCCATGAAGAACCCGAACAGCGACGCGCTGACGACCGCCGCCACTAGGTTCGCCGGATCGAGCCCCATGTCCACCGCCACGGCCGGCAGGTAGGTCGCCAGCCACAGGATGGTGGCAAGAAGCAGCAGACCGATAACCATGGCGAGTGCCTTCTCGATCACGACCCGGCTCCGGCTCACCGGGTTCGACAGGAGGAGGTCCAGGGTCCGGTTCTCTTCCTCGCCGGCAATCGCCCCGGCCCCCGCGGCCACGCCGAAGAACAGGAACAGGAGCGGCACGATGGCGCCGAACAGCTGGGAGTTGAGGTAGCCCTCGGGCGAGAGGAGATCGGACTCGCCGATGAGCGCGAGGATGGCGTCCGGCAGGCCCTCGAGCAGGTCCTCCATGCCGGGCATGTCGCGGACCGCGGGATAGGTGGCAACGGTCAGGATCGTGAGGC
>DASYGU010000155.1:0-8784 GCA_035999355.1 Candidatus Limnocylindria bacterium
GACCTCGGCGACCATGAATTTGGCCCAGATTTCGCTCATGTGGGGGCGGTGGAGTACCCCCGCTCTTCCAGGGCGCGAATGACCTTCGCGGCGCTCTCCTCGGGCGTTTCCCGCCCATCGGTGTGGCAGATGACCTCGGGCTCGAAGGGCGGCTCGTATGGGTCACTTACGCCAGTGAAACCACTGATCTCGCCGGCGAGGGCCTTCTTGTACAGCCCTTTGACATCGCGCTCGGCGAGAACGTCGATCGGGGCCTCGACGTAGACCTCGACAAAGTCGCGGATGTTGGCCCGAACTTCATCGCGGACCTCGCGGTACGGGCTGATGGCGGCGGCGATGGCGATGATCTCGTTGCGGGTGAGGACCTCGCACACCCAGCCAATGCGCCGGATGTTCGTGTCGCGGTCCTCCTTCGAGAACCCGAGCCCCTTGGACAGGTGGGTGCGCACGACGTCACCATCGAGGACCTCGACCTTGTGGCCACGTCGTCGCAGCTCCGCCTCCACCAGGTCGGCGATGGTCGTCTTGCCGGCACCCGACAGACCGGTGAACCAGACCGTGCACCCGGTCATCGGACCGGGATCTCGGTGCGGTAGGCGTCGATCAGGACCTGGGCCACCTCGGGTCGGCTGAACTCGGGCGGTGGCATCTCGCCCGCGGTGAGCAGCTCGCGAACCCGTGTGCCAGAAAGCGTGACCCGCTCGGTCTCCGGGTGCGGGCACGTCTTCGATGAAGCCATGCCTTCGCACGCACGGCACCAGAACGAATGCTCGAAGAAGAGCGGCGTGATTCCCAGCTCGCCGGGCGCGAACTCGTCGAAGATCAGATGGGCGTCATACGAGCCGTAGAAGTTGCCGACCCCGGCGTGATCGCGGCCGACGATGAAGTGCGTACAGCCGTAGTTCTTCCGCGCGATGGCATGGAAGATCGCCTCGCGGGGGCCGCCATAGCGCATGGCCGCGGGATATACGGCCAGCATCGTGCGATCGGCGGGGTAGTAATTCGACAGCAATGCCTGGTACGCCTGCATCCGGACCGCCGCCGGCGTGTCGTCTGACTTCGTTTCACCGACCAGCGGATGGATGAGGAGGCCGTCGGTGATTTCGAGGGCCACTTTGGTGAGGTACTCGTGGGCGCGATGGATTGGATTCCGCGTCTGGAACCCGACGACGCGGCGCCATCCACGCTCGGCGATCGCCGATCGAGTTTCGGACGGAGTCAGCCGAACGGAGGAAAACGGAGGATCGAGCGGGAGCTCGAGCACCTGGACATCGCCGCCGAGGTAGACCTCGCCAGCCGCTCGGATGCGCTCGACGGCCGGGTGACTGACATCGGTCGTTCGGAACACGCGTTCGGCTTCGACATCCTTGTCGTACTCGAACGCGTCAGCAATCTCGAGGATGCCCACCACCCGCTCACCCTCATCGGTCAGGGCCACCGATGAGCCGACGGGGAGCGCCTCGGCTTCTTGGCGACTGACGGCGAGGGTGATCGGGATGGTCCACGGAAGACCGTTCGCCAAGCGCATGCCATCGACCACCGAGGTGTAATCGGTACGGGTCATGAATCCGGTCAGCGGGCTGAAGGCGCCGTTTCCGATCAGCTCGAGATCCGAGCGCTCGACGGCTCCGAGTCGGAGGCGAGGTAGCGATGCGGCGCGCTCGATGGCGGCCTCGCGATCGGAACCGGTCAAGACCCGGTCGATGAGTTCACCGCCGTGCGGCGGGATGAGGGCGTGGTTCAATGCGGGGGCCTCTGGCGTGGAATGGGCTGCGATAGTACCCGACCCGCGTCCGAGGGCGCCGATCCGGGTCCACGGGGTGGCCGCGGGATTGGCTGGCTAGAATCACATCTCGTCAATTTCGCGAGCGCGGAGCCGGGAGGATTACCGATGGTCGGTCCAGCCTCACCCGCCCCGTCGCCTGCGCTCGCGGGGACGGACGCGGCCGCATTTGCCGAGCGCTTTCGGGCGGCCAAGTCGGTGACCACGTTCTGCCATGAGCAGCCCGACGGCGACACGTTGGGCGCGGCCGTGGCCATGGCCCTGATCGCAGCTCGACTGGGCGCGAACACCGAGGTCGTCTCGGTGGACGGCGTCCCGCCCGCGTACGGGTTCCTGGCCCGGGCGGAGGAGATCCGGCGCGCGCCCCTGCTCGCGCCGGACCTCGCGATCGTGTGTGATGCGGCCACCTTCGAGCGCATCGGCCCGGTCCTCAGCTCCTCGGCGGATTGGTTCGCGCAGGCCACGGTGGCCAACATCGACCACCACGCGACAAACGCAATGTTCGGGGCAATCAACGTCGTCGACGAAACCGCGGCCGCGACCTGTCAGGTGGTTGCCGACCTTCTGCCGCTGCTCGGCGTTCCGTTGGACGAGGAGATCGCCACGGCGCTGCTGGCCGGCCTGATCCGCGACAGCCACGGATTCTCGACGAGCAGCACATCGCCGCGGACGCTGCGAGCCGCCGCGGATGCGGTGTCGGCCGGCGCGTCGATCGACGCGATCTCGCGCGCGACGCTCCTCGAGCTCCCGATCCCGACCATGCGCCTGTGGTCCAGGCTGCTGGCCGGGATGGAAACCGAATTCGATGATCAGCTGATCTACGCCGTGCTCGACCGGGATGGGTTGGCGGATACCGGCACCGAGCAGCACGACGCCGACGGAGTGGTCGAGTTCCTCGCGCGCGGTCGCGGGATCCGGGTTGCGATTCTCTTCCGCGAGCTCGATGGGTTCACCCGAGTCAGCCTGCGCACGGCGCAGGATGTGGATGCGGCCGCGATTGCCGGAGCGTTCGCGGGGGGCGGCCATCGTCGACGGTCGGGGTGCACCATCCAGGCGCCGACGGCGAAGGCGATCCCCCTCGTGCTGGATGCCTGCCGGCCCTACCTCAGGCCGGAGCATCCCCGCGCCGAAGACGCATGACCCGCTCGACCTCGCCGCTGAGCGCCGATCGGGCCAGCATCGGACCCAGCCCGGAGGCTCGCGCTTCCGCGTGAGCCTCGAGGTCGGTGTGCGGCCCGAACAGGATCACCCTGGGACGTGGTTCGGGTCCGCCCTCTCGCCAGGTGGAGATCGCTGCGGCCCATCGCGGCTCGCGCGCCGCCCAGTCGACGACGAGCAGGTCCGCTTCGGCGAATGCGGCGAGCGCCTCCGGCGATTCGATGCGATCGAACGTTCCTTCGGACCGGATCACAACACTCTCGATCCGCGACGCGGTGATGAGGTCCGAGACCAGGACGACGACGTGCACGGTCGGGCCGCGGTGGGCTAGCTGACCGGTCGGACCGGCTGACCTTCGAGCGGCGGGGCATACGGGGCTGTCCCGGCCGGCCCAGTGACGTCGGACGTGCCGTTGGCGCCGACGTGGTCGACGGCGTAGCGGGCAATCCGGAGGGGGAAGACACCAACCACGACGGGCGCCCGAACGTCGACCGAGAGCTCCAACCCGACCTCGTCGCGAACCCACAACTCCTCGAGCTTGGCGGCCTCCCGCGCCGGAAGCCCGATGAACGCGGTCACTCCATTGCGGCTGATCGCGATCATGTCGTCCGGCTCCTCGAGCCCGAACCGGCGGCGCAGCTCGGCCACCGGCACGTACGGGCGGGAGCTGACGAAACGGCGCAGGCTGGACGCGCTGGGCCGCTTGGCGGCGGACATGTGCCCGAGTCTACCCCGGGCCCGACTCAGACGTGGTGGGCGGTGCTGAAGCCTCCGGACGGCCGTGGCTCCATCCGCGGGCCCGCTCCACGGCGAGGCGAATGAGCGCTTTCGACGGGGCCGGATCTGAGGAACCGTCGTCGGCCTGGTACCGGCGCCGATACAGGCCGATCTCGCCGACCCCCTCGGGGTCGATATCGGCGCCGTCGATCCGGATGGTCGGTGAGCCGGGCAACGCCAGGAACTCGGCGTCGGCGACCGAGGAGACCGCGATCATCTGGATCGGCGTCTCGAACGCGTCCTCGATGAGCACCTCGACCAGCCGTTGCCGAGCAGTCATGTACTCCGGATCCGCATCCCAGAACAGCAGCTCGACCTGCATCGGACCGCGCCGGTCGCTCAGCCGGCCGCCAGGCCGATGACCAGGCAGGCGATGGCCGCGGCACCGAGCGCCGCGCCGACCGCGATCCGACGGCGTTCGGCCGAGGTCGCCTGCATGTCGGCGGTTTCGGGCGGGTCCCCGCGCCCCCGCCACGTGAGATAGCGCTCCGCATTCCGACCACGAGCTGCCCGTGCCTGCCAGGACCGCCACGCGGGCAGGCCGACCGCCAGCCCGACAGCCCCGGAGACCAGCGCAATCGCGAGGAACGCCCAGGTCATACCGGGTCGGCCACCTGCCCCGCCGCGGCGGCATCCACCAGCCACCTGGTTTGCGCGGCACGAACCCGGGCGGCCGGAAGATCGGCTCCCGCCCTGATCGCGGCCAGGGTTTCCGCCTTGTCCGCACCGTTCACCGCGAAGACGATCTCGCGCGCAGCATTGAGCACCGGATAGGTGAGCGTGAGCCGGGCCGTGTCGTAGCCGGCTGGCCAGGTAGGGACAACGAGACGGTCGGTCACGGCCAGGGAAGGATCGTTGGGGCAGAGGGAGGCAGTGTGCCCATCCGCGCCCACGCCCAGCCAGACGAGGTCCAGGACGGGGATGCCATCCGGCCCGGCCGGAACGACGCGGCGTAGCTCGGCCTCGTAGGCGCGGGCCCCGGTCTCGAGATCCACTGCCTCGGCCATCATCCGGTGCACCTGTCCGGTTGACAGGCTGGGTGCATGGTCGAGGAGGACCTCGCGCGCGGCGCGGTAATTCGACTGCGGATCATCCGGGCCGACCGCCCGCTCATCGGCCCAGAACAGCTCGACCCGCTCCCATGGCACACGGTCATGGAATGCCGGGCCGGTGAGCAGCACGAATGCGGGGAGCGGCGTCCGGCCACCCGGAATCGCCGCGTAGAAGCGGCCGCGGGCTGCCACCGCGGCCCGCGAAGCCTCGACGAACGCAGTGGCGGCGGCATGCGCGACATCGTCGGGCCCGGGCAGGACGGAAAAGGTAACGGTCACGCCGCGTCCGATGCGGTGGCGAGCAGGATCGCCGCGGCGCGCAGTGCGTCCTCGTAGACGAGATCCCGCTCATCCAGCACCAGCTGGCGGCGGAGCACCTCGGCCTCGCTCTCGGGCGCGAGCGGGATGCGGCGGAGGTAGGCGGTCATCCCGTCGGCGTTCGTCACCGCGGTGGCCTCGGCCGCCGGCCGGTCGATGATGAACTCGGCCGAGCCCGCTTCACCGAACGCGCGGAGGCGCACCGACAACAGCTCTCCGGGGGCGACGGCTGACGTGGGCACCGGATCGAGCGCGAGGTCGACCATCTCGTAGCGGCCCTCGAGGACGAGCCGGAGGGCTCCGGGGGTCGAGGGCTCGCGCCACTGCGCCCGACGCCACGCCAGCCTGGTGGCGATCCAGCCGGCATACAGCAGCGCGGCCGCGGCGGGCGCCTGGGCGCCTTGGATCGCCTCGCCGGTCCCGGGGTCACGGTTCTTGACCGGACCGGCCGCCGGATCGGGCACCGCGTAGCGGACCGAGAGCCGGGAGAGGTTGGGAAGGTACCGGCGGAAGCGCGGGGCGTCGAAGAACTGGGCGGTGAGCTCGAGCCACGGCGACAGGCGCTCCCAGGTGATGTCGCCCACGCCCGCACGGCGGCGGATGACCGCCAGCTGCTTGAGGCCGCCGGGCAGATCGCCGAAGTCCGAGGCGTTCACCACGAGCCGATCGCCGAGCTCGAGGAGCTGGGTGAACACCGGGTCGTCGAACGGGGGGTCCCCCGGCCACCAGACGTCGATCGGCAGGTCGTGGATCACGAGCGGCGCGACGATGCCGGCCAGGTGTCGGGCAGCCTCGCCGCGGATCGTCAAGGAGAGCTGCTCGAAGCACACGCGGCCCGCGCCGTTTTCGCCGTCCCGGCAGTGGGTGCCGATCCGGGCATCGATCGCCTCCCCGTCTGCCTGCGGATCGGCCTGGAGCACGATCGCACGGGAGGGATGGCGGGTGCCCAGGCTCAGCAGGGTGGCCATGATGTGGTCGCTGGCCGCCTGGTCAGGCACCTTCACGATCAGGTTCATGACCGAGGTCCGGGCGCTGGTGGCGCCCTTCTCGGTCACCACCATCCCGTCCTTGGCCGGGTCCGCGGTCGCCTGGTGCCACAGCCGCCCGAGCTCGGCCTCGATGGCGAGGACCGTGGTCCCGCGCATCCCCCAGTACGGTGTCGCGCCCGGCTCGAGGCTCACGGGCGGCGCCACTCCCTCCCGTCACGCGCGAGCAGCTCGTCCGCGGCCGGCGGACCCCACGACCCGGCGGCATAGAAGTGAATCGGCCCACCCTGGCCGGCCTGCCACGTCCGGACGATGGGGTCGAGGATCTCCCAGGCCCTGACCACCTCGTCGTCGCGGGTGAACAGGGTCGAGTCGCCGATCATGCAGTCGAGGAGCAGCGTCTCGTATGCGTCGGGCGAGTCGACGGCGAACGAGCTGCCGTACCGGAAGTCCATGTTCACGCCCCGGATGTTGAGACCCGGCCCGGGGACCTTGGCACCAAAGCGGAGCAGGATGCCCTCATCGGGCTGGACCCGAATGGCGAGGACGTTGGGGTCCATATCCGGCGCCCCGGCGCGACCGAACAGGGCGAGCGGGGCGCGGCGGAAGGTGACCGCGATCTCGGTCACCCGTGACGCGAGGGCCTTTCCGGTCCGGATGTAGAACGGGACGCCCGCCCAGCGCCACGAGTCGATTCCAAGCTTGAGGCCGACGTACGTTTCGGTCTCCGAGTCGGGTGCGACCTCGGGCTCATCGCGGTAGGCCGGGACCTTCTCCCCGGCCACCCAGCCGGTGATGTACTGGCCGCGCACCGTGTTGTGGGCCACGTCCTCGGGTGACATCGGCCTGACGGCGCGGAGAACCTTCAGCTTCTCGTCGCGCAGGTCGTTCGGCGCGAATTCGACCGGTGGCTCCATGGCGAACACGGCGAGCAGCTGGAGCACGTGGTTCTGGACGATGTCACGCAGGGCGCCGGTCTGGTCGTAGAACTCGCCACGCCCCTCGAGGCCCACGGTCTCGGCCACCGTGATCTGGACTGAATCGATATAGCGGCGGTTCCAGATCGGCTCGAACAGGCCGTTCCCGAATCGGAACACGGCCAGGTTCTGGACCGTCTCCTTGCCGAGGTAGTGGTCGATCCGGTAGATCTGGTCCTCTCTGAACACCTCGTTGATCTGCGCGTTCAGCGTCTTCGCGGACTCGATATCCGATCCGAACGGCTTCTCGACGACCACCCGCGTCCAACCCAGGCGGCCGCTCGTCCGTTCGCTGCTGCCCGCCAGGCCGGCGGCACCCAGCTGGTGGACAACGTCGGGGACAAGTGAAGGCTGGATGGCGAGGTAGAAGAGCCGATTGCCGGCGGTGCCCCGGTCGCGGTCGATCCGGTCGAGCCGCCGGGCGAGATCGGCGTAGGCCTCGGGGTCGTCGAGGTTTCCCTGCTGGTACTCGACCCCCGTCGCGAACGAGCTCCAGACCGAGTCGGACGCCGGTCGATTCCGGCTGAACTGGTCGATGCCCTCCCGAAGGTGGGCGTGGAACTCCTCGTTCGACATCGGACGCCGGGCGAACCCGACCACCGTGAACTCCGGGGGCAGGAAGCCACCCAGCGCCAGGTTGTAGATCGCCGGTGCCAGCTTCCGACGGGTGAGATCGCCGGTCGCGCCGCAGATGACCATCGTGCACGGCTCGGGCATCCGCTCCTGGCGGAGACCCTGGCGAAGGGGGTTGACCGAGGTCGTGACCGGTGCCGGCGCCTGGACGCTCATCGGTCAGGTCGGGCCATCGGTTGGTCCGGTGGACTTCACCGCATGGCCGCCGAACTCGTTTCGGAGCGCGGCCAGGACCCGGTCCGTGAAGCTGTCCGGCGTCCGGCGACTGCGGAGGCGTTGGATCAGGGCGAGGGTGATGATCGGGGCCGGCACGTCGTGCTCGAGCGCATCAGCCACCGTCCATCGGCCCTCGCCGGAGTCCGCGACCCAGCCGGCGATGCCCTCCAGGTCATTCCCCTCCTTCTCGAAGGCGTTCGCCGCCAGCTCGAGCAGCCAGGATCGGATCACGCTGCCGTGGTTCCACAGATGGGCGACGGCGCCTAGGTCGAGGTCGTAGTCGGAGGCGTGGAGGATGTCGAAGCCCTCGCCGTACGCCTCCATCAGGCCGTACTCGATCCCGTTGTGGACCATCTTCACGTAGTGGCCGGCACCGGCCGGTCCGCAGTACAGGTAGCCATCAGGCGGGGCAAGGGTGGCAATCGCCGGCTCGAGCCTCGCGAAGGCGGCGCGATCGCCACCGACCATCGCGCAGAAACCAACCTCCAGCCCCCACACTCCGCCCGAAACGCCCATGTCCATGAAGGTCAGGCCGTGCGCGGCCAGCTCCGTGGCGCGCCGGGCGCTGTCGCGGAAGTTCGCGTTTCCGGTGTCCACGATCACGTCGCCATCCGCCAGCAGCGGGACGAGACGGTCGATGAGCTCCTGGGTGGCGTCACCGGCCGGCAGGCTGAGGAGCACATGCCGCGGGGTGGAAAGCGCTTCCGCCAGGCTCTCCACCGTTCCGACCCCGGTCACCTTCCCCCCGTTCTCGGGCTCCGCCGCCAGGTCGGTCGCCACCGAGGCCGTTCGGTTCCATGCCACAACCTCGTGGCCGCCACGGGCCAGGCGGCGCGCCATCCCCGCCCCGATCCGCCCCAGTCCCACGATGCCGACCTGCATGA
>DASYGU010000174.1:0-14214 GCA_035999355.1 Candidatus Limnocylindria bacterium
GACCGATGGCGCGGTCCCGGTCGCCGAAACGGCACGGGCATGAATCGGGCGGGACACGACCGATGAGCGGAAACGAGCGCAGACCGCGATTCACGACCCAGTCCGGAGTCGAGATCAACCGCCTCTATACGCCGGAGGACCTGGCCGGCTGGGATGCGGCTCGAGACCTCGGCGAGCCCGGTGGGCCGCCGTTCACGCGCGGGATTCATGCCACCGGCCACCGCGGCCGGCTGTGGACGATGCGGATGTTCGCCGGCTTCGGCGCCGCGGAGGACACGAATGCCCGCTTCCGCCGGCTCATCGCCGAGGGCGGGACCGGGCTGTCCATCGCCTACGACATGCCCACCCTGTACGGCTACGACCACGACGAGCCCGAGGCGGCCGGGGAGTTCGGGACGTGCGGGGTCGCGGTCAGCAGCCTGGCCGACATGGAGATCCTGCTGTCCGGCCTGCCCATCGGCGAGATCAGCACCTCGATGACCATCAACTCGCCTGCGGCCATGATCTGGGCGATGTACATCGTGGCCGCCGAGAAGGCGGGCGTGCCGCGGGCCGAGCTGACCGGGACGCTCCAGAACGACATCCTCAAGGAGTTCATCGCCCAGAAGGAGTACATCTTCCCGCCGGCCCCCTCGCTCCGGCTGGTGACCGACACCGTCGAATTCGGGACGCGCGAGCTGCCCCGCTGGAACACGATCAGCATCAGCGGCTACCACATCCGCGAAGCGGGTTCGACGGCGGTCCAGGAGCTCGCGTTCACCATCGCCGACGGGATCGCCTACGTCGAGGACGCCGTGGCCCGCGGAATGCGCTTCGACGACTTCGCGCCGCGCCTCTCCTTCTTCTTCAACAGCCACAACGACTTCTTCGAGGAGATCGCGAAGTTCCGCGCCGCGCGGCGGATCTGGTACCGCCTGTGCACCGAGCGGTTCGGCGCCGAGAACGAGCGCTCGACGTGGATGCGGTTCCACACCCAGACCGCGGGTGTGTCCCTGACCGCGCAGCAGCCACAGAACAACCTGACCCGGGTCGCGATCCAGGCGCTCGCCGCCATCCTGGGCGGCACCCAGTCGCTTCATACCGATGCGTACGACGAGGCGTGGGCCGTTCCGTCGGAAGCGGCCGCCCTGCTCGCCCTGCGCCAGCAGCAGATCCTGGCCGAGGAGTCGGGGGTGGCGAACACGGTCGACCCGCTGGGCGGTTCGTACTTCGTGGAGGCGCTCACGAACAAGACCGAGGCCGCGGCCTGGGACTACATCCGGCGCATCGACGACATGGGCGGCATGCTCCGGGCGGTGGAGGCGGGCTACCCCCAGGCCGAGGTGGCGGACGCGGCATACGCCCAGTCGCGCGCCCTGGAATCCGGGGAGCACCAGATCGTGGGGGTCACCAGGTACGCCGACCCGAACGAGGAGCTGGCGATCCCGCTGCTCGAGATCACGGAGGAAATGGAGCGGCGTCACCTCGACCGCCTGACCCGGGTCCGCGCCGAGCGCGATGCGGATGCGCACGCGCGGGCCATCACCCGCCTGCGGGAGGAGTCGGCGCGCGACGGGGTGAACCTCATGCCCGCGATCGTGGCCGCGGTCGAGGCGTATGCCACGATCGGCGAGATGTGCGGCGTCCTGCGCGAGGTGTTCGGGGAGTACCGCGAGCCGCTCGCCGTCTGACCGGCCGTGGTCAATGGGCCGTAGGATCACGGCGTGCAGGTTCACCTGGTTGACGCGACCTTCGAGCTGTTCCGGGCGTATCACTCGCGCCCGGCCGAGACCGGTCCGGACGGGCGGTCGGTGAACGCGGTCCGCGGCCTGGTGGACTCGCTGCTGAGCCTCCTCCGCGAGCCGGACGTCACCCACGTCGGCGCGGCCACGGACCACGTCATCGAGAGCTGGCGCAACGACGTGTACCCCGGCTACAAGTCGAGCGCGGGCCTGCCCTGGGACCTGCTCAGCCAGTTCGAGCTGGCCGAGGACGCAATTCGAGCCCTCGGGATCACCTGCTGGGCGATGGTCGAAGACGAGGCCGATGACGCCCTGGCCACGGTCACGGCCCGCGTGGCCGCCGATCCGCGCGTCGAACAGGTGGTCATCTGCACGGTCGACAAGGACCTGGCCCAGTGCGTGTCCGGCGAGCGCATCGTGCAGCGGGACCGGATGCGGGGAATCACCTACGACGAGGCGGGCGTGATCGCCAAGTTCGGCGTCCCGCCGGCCAGCATCACCGACTACCTGGCCCTGGTCGGGGACAGCGCGGATGGATATCCGGGGCTGCCCGGGTGGGGGTCGAAGAGCGCGGCCTCGGTCCTCGCCCGCTGGGAGCACCTGGAGGCGATCCCCGACGACCCGCTGACCTGGGACGTGGACGTCCGCGGCGCGGGACGGCTGGCCGTCGCCCTCCGCCAGGGGCGGGATGAGGCGTATCTCTATCGGCGGCTGGCGACCCTGAACCGCGACTCCGACGCGCCCGGCGACGTCGCTGACCTCGAGTGGCATGGCGTGCCTCGGGCACCATTCGAGACGCTCTGCGCCGCGCTCGGCTTCGAGTCGATTCCCGGTCGCGTGCATCGCTGGGCCTGACCGAGGGGGTACTCAGGGGCCGGACCACGCCCGGACCATCGGCCCGGCTGTTCCGCGGCAGACCGGCCGATACGGTCAGGACCGATGCCGCGCCGTATTGCGGCGGCGTCAGTGCTGGCCGCAGTCGCCCTGTTCGGCAGTGGGCTTCCCGGGGCCGTCGTCCCGGCAAGCGCCTCCTCGTGCAGCGGCTGGACCAGTGAGACGTTGCCCCCGCCCACCATCCGCGTCTATCGCGCCGCGACTGGCGCGGTAGAGACCGTGGACTTCAGGGTCTACGCGAAGAACGTGCTGTCCCGCGAATGGATCGGCTCATGGACGACCGAATCCCTCCGTTCGGGCGCGGTGGCGGTGAAGATGTACGCCTGGTACCACGTCCTCCACTGGCGGGGACTGACCAACGCCACCGGCCAGTGCTTCGACGTATACGACGACACCCGTGACCAGGTGTACAACCCGGCCCAGCCGACGTGGCCGAGCGCGGCGTCGGCGGTCGATGCCACGTGGGCCACCCGGGCGCTGAAGAACGGTGCGATCTCCCCGACCTACTACAACGCCGGATCCGCCAACGAGGCGTGCGGGGCGAACGCGAATGGGTGGCGGATGTACCAGTGGGGCACCCAGGCGTGCGGCCTGGCCGGGCGGACGGCGGCCCAGATTCTGCTCACCTACTTCTATCCCGGCTGGACGGTGACCGGTGCGCCGCCACCCCCGCCGTCGCCGACCCCGCTGCCGACGCCTGTTCCGACGCCCGCTCCCACCCCCGCCCCGACCCCAGGCCCATCGGTACCCGCGCCGACCCCGGCCCCGCCGCCAGCGCCGACCCCGGCCCCCACACCGGCTCCCCCGCCACCGCCACCTTCCGGCGGGAATCCGGGCGGCGGGCAGTCCGGGATCGTCGGCCAGTCCGCGCCGCCGCCGCCCCCGTCCAGTCAGCCCGAGCCGGTGATGGTCGCTCCGGCTCCCGCCGCAGCCGACGAACCTCCCGCCGATCCCGCCCCCTGGCTGCGCCGGCCGGCGGCCAGCGATCGGCTCTTCGAGGGGACCGAGCGGGTGAGCACCAAGCACCTCGCGCCGGCCGCGCCGCCGCCCGCGTGGTCATACCGGGCCATGGCCCCGTCGGCCATCGCCGAAGTCGCGGTCCAGCTGGCGATCCCGCTGTTCATCGGCCGCCCGGATCCCGCGCTCAACGCACCGCCCGTGGACCTGCCCGCGGTCGTCGGCCGCTAGTCCCTTCGAGGGTCGCGTCTACCCTCGCCCGCCTCCTGCGCGCCACGCCGCGACCGCGAGGTCGGCGGTGGCGAGATCCTGTATCGGCAGGCCAACGCTCTTGAAGATCGTGATCGCGGCGGGATCCCGGCACTCCGCCCAATCGGCTGCGACCGTGCCGATCTCCACCAGGTCCGCCTCGCTGATCATCCCGGCCGCGATCGCCGCGGCCACGTCACCGGCCTCGTGCCCGACCGCCTCGCGTGAATCGACCGCGACCAGGGACGCGCGGCCAAAGGCATCGGCCGGGATCTCCACCATCCCGAGCCGGAACGCGCCGATGGCATTGACGTGGGTGCCCGGCTCGAGCCACTCGGCCTCGAACACCGGCGTCTCGGACGGGGTCACGCAGCAGACGATGTCCGCGCCGCGTACCGCCTCCTCGGCCGAGTCCGCGGCTCGCACAGAGGTGGGCAGGGCCACATCCATGGCGGCCGCGAAGGCTTCACGTGGCTCGCGGGTTCGCGCGTAGACCCGGACCTCGCGGATGGGCCGCGCGGCGAGGACCGCGCGGATCTGGGGTTCGGCCTGCACGCCGGCGCCGATGAGGGCCATCACCGACGCGTCGGGCCGCGCCAACAGCCGGGCACCGACTCCCGACGCGGCGCCGGTCCGGAGTGCCGTGACCGCCGGGCCGTCGAACTGGAATGCCGCCTCACCGGTGACCGCGTCGAACCAGGTCACCGTGCCCTGGATGGTGGGCAGGCCGCGTTCCGGGTTGCCCGGTACCCAGGTGATGAGCTTGACCGCGGCCCCCGATCCGCCCTCCCGGACCGCCGGCATGAGCACGAGCAGGCCGCCGCCCGTGAGCTCGAGGTGCTGGCGGAGGGGCGACCGGTCGCGGCCGGCGGCCACGTCGCGATAGGCGGCTTCGATCGCATCGAGCAGACGGTCCATCGGGACCAGCGCACGGAGGGTGGCCGCGTCGATCAGCTCCATCGGCGGCCGAGTTTCCGGGCGACGCACTGCGCTAGCATCGGTCCGCCCATGGAGATCACGGCTGTGGTGAGTCCGACTAGAACAGGGTGTCGAGCGGGTTTGGCGTACCCAGGAAGAACGACGCCCCGATGATGATGACGAGCAGCGCGGCCGCGAAGACCGAGAGCCACTTCAAGACTTCCCACATGGCCCACGGATTCTAGGGCCATCGCGCAAGTGCCCACCCCGGCCGCCCCCGTTCTGCGGCTGCGTGACACCCGGCGAGCAGCCATCCATCCGGTGGAGCCGCTGGGAGCAGGCCCGATCGGTCTGTACGTGTGCGGCATCACCCCGTACGACACGACCCACCTGGGCCATGCGTTCACGTACCTCGCATTCGACGTCATCCATCGGTATCTCGAGTACGCGGGTCACGACGTCCGGTACGTGCAGAACCTGACCGACGTGGACGACGACATGCTCGCTCGAGCCAGGGACGTGAAGGAGGACTACCTGGCGCTCGGCACCCGCCACGCCGATCGGTTCCTGGCCGACATGGCGGCCCTCAACTGGCTTCCGCCCGACGTCTATGCCCGAGCCACGGAGCACGTTCCGCAGGTCGTGGCCATGATCGAGCGGCTGGAAGCTGCCGGGCTCGCGTACCGCGGGGACGGGCACGTCTACCTGTCCACGATCGCCAGTCCGGATTGGGGGTCGCTCTCCCACGTCTCTCCACCCGATCAGCTCGCGCTGGCCAACGAGCGCGGCAACCGGCCCGACCTCCCCGGCAAGCGTGACCCGCTCGACCCGGTCCTCTGGCAGCGCTCGCTCGCCGATGAGCCGGCGTGGCCGTCGCCGTGGGGTTCCGGCCGCCCGGGGTGGCACATCGAGTGCTCGGCGATGAGCGTCACCCACCTCGGGCCGCGGTTCGAGATTCACGGCGGCGGTGAGGATCTCGCGTTCCCCCATCACGAGGCGGAGCGAATCCAGTCCGAGGGCGCGACCGGCGAGCGGCCAGTTGTCGGCCATTGGGTGCACACCGGGATGGTCCGATACGACGCGAACAAGATGAGCAAGTCGCTGGGCAACCTGGTCATGGTCGCCGACCTCCTGGACCGATGGCCCGCCGATGCCGTGCGCCTGGCCCTCATCCGCCATTCCTACCGGGCCGAGCTGGCCTGGACCGATGGATTGGTCGTCGATGCGGCAGAGGTGGCCGCCCGCTGGACCACCGCCGCCGCCCGGGCTGGCGCGGTGGAGCCCGATTCACTCCCCGACGAAGTGGCCGCGGGACGGGCCGTCGTGCTTGATTCGCTGGCCGATGACCTGGACACGCCCGGCGCAATAGCCGCACTCGACGTTCTGGCCGGACTCGCGCTGGAGCCGGCCGACGTTGCTGCCGCGGCGGGCTGGGTCCTGCGCGACCTCGCGACTCGGATCCTGGGCCTGCGACTGGGCGGAACGCGATGATCGACGACAATCGGCCGCCCAGCGTCCAGCTGGGCGAGGTCGTTCCGCCCGAGGATCCCGAGGATTGGGGTCAGCCGCTGACCTGGATCGTGGCCGCTGGCATGCTCGTCACCCCGCTCGCCGGCGCGGCCTGGTTCATCCTCGCCGCCCCGACCGATCCGCGGCTCTCGGTCGAAGGTATCTCGGCGCTGGCGGTGATCCTGGCCCTCGGCGCGGCCATCACCGGCGCCACTCAGCGCGGGATGTGGCGGACGTTCGTGACCAGCATCGGTGCCGGCCTGTTCAATGCGCTCGGACTGGTGGTGGTGGGGACCGTGCTCGCCGGCGGTGCATCGCTCGGCGTGGCCACCGTCGCGGCGGTCGCCGGCGTCATCGCCACCGTGCCCACCGCCATGCTGGCCGCGCTCCTCGCCGATTCGGCCGGGCGCGGGCGCCGGATCGTGAGCCCGGCCCTCGCGGGCGGGGTCACCGCGCTGGTCATCGTCCGGCTGATGACGAGCCTCTGACGATCGGGCCGCTCCCGACCAGGATGCAGGCGGCCTCGTGGTCGGGGCCGAGCGCGATCAGCGCCGGGTCGATCGTCCGGCACGCGGCGACCGCCACCGGACAGCGAGGATGGAAGCGGCAGCCGGAAGGGATGCGAGACGGGTCGGGGGTCTCGCCGGCGAGGACCTGGGGCCGCTGGCGAGCGGCGGGGTCGGTGGTCGGCACCACCGACAGCAGGGCCCGGGTGTACGGGTGCTGGGGATCGGACAGGATCGTCCTGGTGTCCCCGATCTCCACGATCCGGCCGAGGTACATCACCGCCAGCCGGTCGGCATAGGCGGACACCGTGGCCAGGTCGTGGGTGATCATCACGATCGCGATTCGCGACTCGGTGGCCAGCCGGCGGAGCAGGTTGAGGATGTCGGCCCGGATCGAGACGTCCAGCATCGATACCGGCTCGTCGGCGATCAGGAGCCGCGGTTCGAGGGTCAGGGCCGCAGCAATCACCACCCGTTGGCGCTGGCCACCCGACAGCTCGTATGGGTAGCGGTTCTCGTACACCTCTGGCGGAGCGAGGCCGGCCTGGGTCAGGGCATGCCGCACGCGGGTCTGCTCGTCGTCGTCGTTGACCGCGACGTGATGGACGCGAAGGGGTTCCGCGATGATGTCTCGGATCCGCATCCGCGGATTCAGCGACTCGTATGGGTCCTGGAAGATGATCTGGCAGGCTCGACGGAACGCCCGCATCTGGCGGCGTCCCATGCTCGCCACGTCCTGCCCCTCGAAGCGGACGGTCCCCTCGCTGAGCGGGATCAGGCCGAGCAGCAGGTTGCCGGTCGTGGTCTTGCCGCAGCCCGACTCGCCGACCAGGGCCAGCACCTCTCCGGGCGAGACCGCGAACGACACGCCATCCACCGCCCGCACCGATGGCGCCGGTCGGCGGAGCAGGCTGTCGGTCAGCGGCCGCTGAGTGGCGAACCGGACATGGAGGTCGTCAGCGACGACGAGTGGCTCAGTCATGGGTGGCCGGCGAAGCGGGCGCTGGATGGGCGGGGTCGAGGAGATAGCACGACGCGGCCCAACCGTCCGAGATCGGGTACAGCGGTGGCTTGGCGGTATCGCATCGGTCGAAGGCGTGGGCGCAGCGGGGAGCGAATGGACAGCCGGGCGGCATGGCGTCCAACCGCGGCGGGGTGCCCCCGATGGCATGCAGCTCTCGCTCGGGATGGGCCACGTCGGGGAAGGCCTCGAGCAGGGCCTGGGTGTATGGGTGGCGGGGCTCGGCGAACAGGCGGCTGGCGGGGGCGTCTTCCGCCACGCGCCCTCCGTACATCACCACCACGCGGTCGCAGACCTGGGCCACGATCCCCAGGTCGTGGGTGACGATGATCGTGCTCATCCCGAGGTCGCGCGACAGGCCGCCCAGCAGCTCCATGATCTGAGCCTGGATCATCACATCCAGGGCAGTCGTCGGCTCGTCGGCGACGATGACGTCCGGCCGGCAGGCCAGGGCGAGCGCGATCATGGCGCGCTGCCGCATCCCGCCCGAGTAGGTGTGGGGGTACTCGTTGGCGCGACGGGCGCCGATCCCGACCCGATCGAGGAGATCGGCGGTGCGCCGGTTGGCCTCGTCCTTCGAGATCCGGTGATCATGGAGTCGGATGGCTTCCGTGACCTGGCCACCGACGGTCTGCACCGGATTCAGGGCGTTCATGGCCCCCTGGAAGACCATCGACAGGCGCGTCCAGCGGAACGCCCGCAGCTCGTCGGGCGGCAGGGACAGGAGATCCTCCCCATCGAAGAGCGCCTGCCCGGCCACGATCCGCCCGCCCGGGGGCAGGAGGCGGAGGAGGCCGAGCATGGCCGTCGTCTTGCCGCTGCCCGACTCGCCGACCAGGCCGATCGTCTCGCCGCGGGCGAGGTCGAAGCTGACGTCGTCCACCGCCCGGAGTGGGCCGTCCGATGACTCGAACTCGACGCTGAGGCCCCGGATCGAGAGCAGCGGCGCGTTTGCCGTGGGAATCATCACCGCCGGGGGCGGCTCCACCGAGCGGACGACGTCGTCCCGCCCGGCCTCGAGGTGATGGCGCTTGAGCCGCGGGTTCAGGACGTCCTCGAGGGCGGTTCCGAGCAGGGTGGTGGCCAGCACCACCCACACGATGGCCAGGCCCGGCGGGAAGAAGGCCCACCATGCCCCGGCCGAGACCGCGCCACGATCGAACGCGAAGTTCAGCATCTTCCCCCAGCTGATCACGGTCGGGTCGCCGAGGCCGATGAACGCCAAGGTCGACTCGGACAGGATGGCCAGGCTGATGACCAGGACCGCGTTGGCCAGCATCAGGGGCATGACCAGCGGGATGATGTGGCGGCGGATCATGTGCCAATCGGAGGCCCCGATGGCGTGCGCCCGGGCGACGAACTTCCGCTCACGGACGGTCAGCGCCTGGGAGCGGACGAGCCGCGCCGTCGTCGTCCAGCCCAGGATCCCGATGACGATGATGATCGTCACCAGGCTCGGACCCAGGATGGCGACCAGCACGATCTGGAGCGCCAGGTCGGGGATGACGAGGAAGAAGTCGGTGAAGCGCATCAGCGCGCTGCCGGTCCGGCCGGCCTTGTAGCCGGCCACGATCCCGATCGCTCCGCCGATGACGATCGCGATGGCGGCGGCCGTGAAGCCGACGATCAGGGACACGCGCGAGCCGTAGATCAGCTCGGAGAGGACGTCCTTGCCGCCGTCATCGGTCCCGAGTGGGTGCTCGGGCGAGGGCGGCTGGTAGATGTCCTCGATGTGAACCGGCGGGGTGTCGTAGGGGTCGTAGGGCGCCAGCAACGGGGCGAAGACGGCGACGAAGAAGGTCAGCCCGAGCATGATCAGGCCGGCCAGGCCGACCGGGTGGTGGAGCAGGGTCCGCAGCGCCCCGCGCGGCGCCGCGATGGTCGTCGGGCGGCTCTGGACCTCGGCGACGACGGTCATCGATCAGGCCTCGGTGACCCGGGGGTCCAGGTAGCCGTACACGATGTCCGCGACCAGGTTGGCGAACACCACCGCCAGGGCGAGGAGCAGGAACGCACCCTGGAGGACCGGGTAGTCGCGATCGGACACCGCCTGCACCGTGAGATGGCCCAAACCGGGCCAGGAGTAGACCGATTCAACCTGGATCGCGCCCGACACCGTGAAGGCGAGGTTCAGGGCGATGAGGGTGACCATGGGCAGCATCGCGTTCTTCAGGGCGTGGCCGCGGATGATCCGGTAGGTGGACAGGCCCTTGGCCTTGGCGGTCAGGACGTAGTCCTCGCTGAAGACGTCGAGCACGCTCGACCGCATGATCAGCATGTACTCGCCGAGCAGGACCAGGGTGAGGGTCAGGGTCGGCAGCAGGAGATGGCGGAACAGGTCGACGGCGGCCTCGACCGGGGTTTCGAACGCCGCCCCGATCGTGCCCTTGCCGCCGATCGGCAGGTCGAAATACCGAGCCCCGATGAACAGCAGGATGATGGCCAGGAAGAACGTCGGCAGGGACCACATGAACAGCGAGAACGCGAGCGAGCCGATGTCGGTCGCCTTGCCCCGGCGCCAGGCCGCGACCAGGCCGAGGATGATCCCGAACAGGATCGACAGGAACTGGGATGGCAGCACGAGCCACAGGGTGTTGACCAGCGCGTCGCCCAGCTGCTCCGCCACCGGATCATCGGGGCGGGCATAGGAGGTTCCCAGGTCGCCCTGCATCAGGGCGCCGATGTAAATGAAGTACTGGGAGTCGAACGGCGCCCCGCTCCCGAAGTTGAAGAACAGGGGCTTGTCGAGGCCGAACCGTTCGGTCAGCGCGGCCTGCGTCTCGGGATTGAGCCGCGGGTCCCGGGCTCCGCTTCTGGCCGGGTCACCGGGGAGCACCCGGAACAGGACGAAGTTGAAGGTGATGACCACCCAGACGGTGACCAGCGCCCAGCCGACCCGGCGCGCCAGGAACCGCGTGCGGCCGCTCATTCAGCCGACATCCGTCGCCGTCCGCCGATCGAGGCTGCGGCCGTCGCGGCCGGTCGTATTACTGCGCCGGGCGGATAAAGCCGAGCGAGGAGATGTCGTCAAGGCCGAAGCCGCGCGGGCCCGTCAGCCAGCCGGTGTAGGTATCGGACCGGTAGGCGTTGATGGTCGGGTAGTAGTACGGAATGATGTAGGGGGTGTCCTCGAGCAGGATCTCCTGCATCTCGTGGATCTGGTCGACCCGAGTCGCGTGGTCCGTTTCCTGGGCCTGGGCCGCATACAGCTCGTCGTACGCCGCGTTGCAGTACCCGGTTTCGCTGAACCCATTCTCGATGTTCTCGCACAGCGTGACGCCGAGCAGGAACTGCGGATCGGGGTCGACCCCCCAGCCCCACATGATCACGTCGTAGTCGAAGTTCGGGCAACAGACCGAGGTCAGGGCATCCTGGTCCAGCACCTGGATCTCGATCTTGACGCCCACGGCGCTCCACATCGCGTCGAGCAGCTCCGATTCTCGGGCGCCGGTCGTGCTGTCGTCTGGGTAGTTGAACCGGAAGGTGAGATCGTCACAGTCCTGGTCGGCCCGGCACTCCCGGACGCCGTCACCATCCGTGTCCTCGTACCCGGCCGCGTCGAGCTGCTCGTTGGCCGCGTCGACGTCAAACGGGAACGCGGCGTCGGCGCCGACAAAATAGTCGCCCAGCCCGGGCGGGACCAGTGACACCCCCACCGTCCCGGTGCCTAGGGTGGCGACGTCGATGAGCTGTTGCTTATCGGTCGCCTTGGCCAGTGCCTGGCGCACCTCGATGTCGCGCAGCGCCTCGTGGCCGGAGCATGTGCCGCCGTCGGGGACGAGCTCGCTCGGTCCGGGGCAGTCCGCCGGATCGATGACGTTGAAGAAGAGGTCGGTCAGCGAGCCGCCGATGGCCTCCATGGTCACGACCTCGACGTTCTCCGTGTTCTGGAGCGTCGGGATGGCGGTGTTCTGGAACTCGGTGATCATGTCCACGTCGCCCTCGGTCAGGGCGGCCACCCGGGCGTCGTCGTTGTCGATGGTCTGGAAGATGACTCCGTCGATGTTCGGGCTGATGTTCCAGTGGTCCTTCACCGCCTCCAGCTCGACGAACTCATCGGTCTCGTAGTCCTTCAGCTTGAAGGAGCCGGTGCCGATCATTGCCGCGTTGTCGAAGGTGAATGCGTCCTCGCTCTCCCAGATGTGCTTGGGGAGGATGTACATGAACACCATCCGATACTCGAAGTTGCCCACCGGCTCTTCGGTATGGAGGACCACGGTCGTCGGATCGGGCGCCTCGATATCGACGAAGACATCCGGGTAGGACGACTCGTAGGGGAAGTCATTGTCGCGGTAGGTCTCGAGCGAGAACTTCACGTCCTCGCTGGTCATCGGCGTCCCGTCGTGGAAGACCGCGTCGTCGACCAGGTGCATGGTGTAGGTCAGCCCGTCCTCGGAGGCCTCCCAGTCGGTGGCCAGCTCGGGCACGTAGTTGCCTTCGGGATCGATCGAGATCGGGGTGTCGTAGACGAGCTCGTAGATCGTGTACGACTCGGTGAGGAGTCCTCGGCCGGGGTTCAGGCTGTCAGGCGAACCCTTGTAGCCGACGTGCACGACGCCGCCGGTCGCGGTGCTGGACGGCCCGGGCTCGCCCGAGGCGGCGGGACTCTCGCTGGCCGATCCCTGGCAGGAGGCGAGGACCATGGTGAGTCCGATGAGGGCGGCGGCGGGGCGAAGCGGGCGACGCACGAGGGAGGCACCTCTTAACGGGACGCTAACGGGACGGTGATGATGGCACACGGCTTCTCGCCGAGGCAATGGCGCGACGATGGCCACGGCATACTCCTCGGGCCATGCCAGCCCGTCGAGCCCCGACTCGGGTAACCGCGGATCGCCTCGTTCGCGCGCAGTCGGTGATCGAGTCGTTCGACCTCACGCCGGATGGGTCGTCGATCGTGTTCGGCCGGCGCGTGGTGGACGGCAACGCATATCGGTCCCACTTGTGGGTCGTCCCGGTCGACGGTGGTCGCCCTCGGCGGCTGACCGATGGGGCCGTCCGGGACACCGGGCCACAGGTTTCGCCCGACGGCCAGTGGGTGGCATTCGTCCGCGCCGCATCACGGCAGCCGGGGGCGAAGGGCGGCAAGCCGGGTGACGAGACCGGCCAGGCCTGGATCATGTCGGTGAAGCGGGGCCGGCCACGGCGCCTGACGAAGCTCAAGCACGGCGTGGACTCGGTCCACTGGAGTCCCGACTGCCGCTCCCTCGCCCTGTTGGGTCCCGCCGGTGAGCCACGATTCGTGGTCGGGCCTAAGCGTGACGGCGTGGAGCCGGTGGCCCGCCGGATCACCCGGACGGACTGGCGCGACGACGACTCGGGACTCTGGGAGCGGCGGACCCACCTGTGGGTGCTCGACGCCACGCATCGTGGCCGCCAGGGCCCGCGCCAGCTGACGGAGGGCGACTATGACGTCGCCAATCCGGCCTGGTCACCGGACAGTCACTGGATAGCCTTCGATGCGGACATGGAGCCGGACTGGAACATCCACTTCCGGTACCGGATCTTCCGAGTCGCGGCCGCAGGAGGGTCGGTGACCGAGCTCGTGAGCCTGAAGGGTGATGCCCGCGCCCCTTCCTATTCCCCGGATGGGCGGTCGATCGCGTTTCTCGGGACGGACGTGGAGAACCCGACCGTCGCCGACCCTGAGCGCGTCTTTCTGGCCACGTCTGATGGGCACCGGGCGCGCTGCCTCACGCCGGACCTCGACGACGGCGTCGGCGCGTGGGCGTGGGCCGACCTCGCCATGGCCGAGGACATGGAGGCCCCGGCCTGGGAGGACGCGGACCACCTCCTGACCATCATCGGCGTCGACGGACGGGTGCGCCCGTACCGGCTCCCACGTGCGGGTGGCGAACCGGAGCCGCTGGTCGCCGAATCAGCGCGGGTGGTCGCTGGTTCGGTGCGCGCCCACGGTAGCCACCTCTTCGTCAGCGCGGCGGTCGACGGCCGGGCATCGGAGCTCTACGAGCTCGCCGAGGGGCAGATGCGGCGGCTGACCACCCTCGGGTCCGGTTGGGAGGATCGCCACCGGCAGTTCTCCCTCGAGGAGCTCGAGGTCCCGGGACCTGGCGGGCCGATCCAGGTCTGGGTGGCGTCGCCGCGCGACGCGGGCGAGGCGCCGCTTCCCACGATTCTCCACTTCCATGGTGGCCCGAACGGATGCTGGGCACCCGGCGGCACGATGGATTCGCTCCTCCTCACCGCCCACGGATACCGGGTCGCGATGCCGAACGTCCGGGGCTCGACGACCCATGGATCGGCCTGGATCCGCGCCCACATGGGAACCTGGGGGGAGACAGACGCAGCGGACGTGATGGCGGTTTCCGACGCGCTCGTCGAGCGCGGGCTCGCCGACCCGGATCGGATCGGGCTGATGGGGCTCTCATACGGCGGCTACCTCGCCCAGTGGATGGTGTGCCACAGCGACCGGTTCGCCGCC
>DASYGU010000182.1:0-3299 GCA_035999355.1 Candidatus Limnocylindria bacterium
ACCTCGCCCCGCCGAAACCGCCGTCGGCGGAGGTGGCGGACCATGTCCTCGAGGTCACCGGGCTCCGCGCTCACGAACAGGGGGCAGCGCTGGAGCAATTGGGCGGTCTGGTCGTCGGCCATATCAGTCATCGAGCGCCACGCGCCCCCATCTTCAGCCTTCCTCGGCCGGCGCGTCGAGGCGCGCGGCCGCGCCCCGATGGGTATCGAGAAGGCGGGACGTGAGACCCGGGCCTGCGCTGACCAGCTCCAGGAACCGGTGGCCGTCGAGTGCCAGGAGGACGCCCTCGCCGGCGGCGGTCACGGTGGCGGTCCGCGGGACGGCACGCAGCAGACCGATCTCCCCGAACACGTCGTCCGCGCCGAGCGTCCGCAGGAAGCGAGGTGCGCCACCCGGATCCTTGACTTGGGTCACCTCGAACGCGCCATCGAGCACGTGGAAGAAGCGATCTGCCGGTTCGCCTTGGCGAACAACCACTTCGCCGGCCCCGACCCGGATCCGAGTCAGGTGGCCGGCCGCCTGCTCCAGGGAGGCAGGCGACAACCCGTCGAACACGGGGAGTCGGACGAATCGCTCAGCACCTGGATCGAGGGTGGGGGCCGCTGAGCGCCCGACGACGATAGTTCCGATCAGCGTGGCGGCCACCATGGCCACGCCGAAGCCCAGCAGCACGACCACGGGGGTCAGGATCGACGCCAGGATGGGGGCCAGGAAGGCACCGAGGGCGTACGCGGACACGGTGACGGTGTCCATGGCGCCAATCGTCCGACCGCGGATCGCGTCAGGCACCTCGCGTTGGAAGATGGTGGTGGCCACCACCTCGAGGACGAGCATGCCGGCGGTGGCCACCGCCATCGCGGCAATGGCCGCCAGCAGCACCCCGGACTGACCGACCAGGATGACGCCCACGCCGAGCGTCACGCCGCCGACCGCGAGCGGAATGTCCAGCCGACGGCGGAGGGTCATCGGACCGGCGAGGACGGCGCCGATCAGGCCGCCGAGGCCGATCGCCGCGTTGAGCCAGCCGGTGCCGGCATCGCCGGAGCCCAGGACCTCGATGGCGATGACCACGGTCAGGACCGCCAGCCCGCCGGACACAAAGCCGTCGACCAGGTTGATCAGCCCGAGTCCGGAGAGAGGCCGGATCACGGGCCGAACCGCGTCGCGGAATGAGGGCCGCGGCGCCTCGGGCGCGACCGCTTCCCGGGCACGACCCCGATCCGGATCGCGTGGCAGCCGCCACAGGACGGCGGCCACGATCCCGAAGCTGATGGCATTCAGGAAGAACGCGAGCGGGATGCTGCCGACCGCGATCAGGATGGCCGCCACCGCCGGACCGATGATGAACGCCAGGTTGTCCAGGCTGGACCACGCGGCATTGGCCGGTCCCAGCTCACTCTCGTCCCGCACCAGGGTGGGAATGAGTGAGCCGATCGCGGGCGAGAAGAAGGCCGAGAAGCAGGCTGCCAGCAGGCTGAGCGCGACGATCGCGATGATCGGGCCGTCGACCACGGCCAACGCGGTGAGCACGACCATGATCACGCCACGGGCCACGTCGGTCACGATGAGGATGAGGCGGCGGTCGTAGCGGTCCGCGGCGATGCCGGCCGGGACGGAGAGGAGGATGTAGGGCACGATCCGCGCCGCACCCACGATTCCGAGCACGACCGGTGACACGCCGGCGCGGTAGACGAGGACGAGGAGCGCGACCAGGTACAGCCAGTCGCCAATGGACGAGACGAACTCGCCGATCATGAGTCGGGCAAGGGCCGGGTTGGCGAAGACGCGCCGGTAGCTGGCGAGGCTGCCCATCGGTCGGCGCAGTCTACCCGTACACTCGGGGGCGCCCATGCCGGTCCCCGTCATTCGCTCGGACGCTCACCTGGCACACGACGGCCTCATCGAGGTCGACTTCGGAAAGCCCATCCCCGGTTTCGAGGTGCCGGCCCGCGCCATCGAGATCGAGCAGGCGCTGTCCGCGACCGGGAGCTACCGCTTCGAGGAGCCGAGCCACCACGGAGAGCAGCCGATCCTCGCCGTCCATGACCAGGCCCTCCTCGACGTGCTGGCCACCGCCTGGGAGGACGCGCTCGCCGCGGGTGTGACCGATGGCACCCAGCCGCTCATCCCCGGCACCCTGCTGACGACCGCCTATGCCGCGGGCCACGACACCGGACTCCCAGGCCCGGGATACAGCCTGTTCGCCTACACCTTTGACACGGCGACGCCCATCGTGGCCGGCACGTACCGGGCCGCCCGGGTGTCGGTGGACATCGCGCTCACGGCCCTCGACCGGTCGCAGGGCGGTGCCCACCTCGCCTACGGTTTGTGCCGGCCGCCGGGGCACCACGCGGGGAAGGCGCTGTACGGCGGGTACTGCTTCTTCAACAACGCCGCGATCGTGGCCCAGGCCCTGTCCGCGGGTGGCGCCTCGCGGGTGGCGATCCTGGACATCGACTACCACCACGGGAACGGCACTCAGCAGCTGTTCTGGGATCGCCACGACGTGCTGTACGTGTCGCTCCACGGCGATCCGACGCGCGCCTATCCCTACTACTCGGGCTACGCACGGGAGGTCGGGTTCGGCGCCGGCGAAGGCATGAACGTCAACCTGCCACTCCCTGCCGGGACCGATGGGAACGCGTACCTCGCCGCGCTCGAGACCGGGCTGCAGGCGATCCGCGACCACGACCCGGACGCGCCGCTTGTCCTCTCGCTCGGCTTCGACACCTTCGAACGCGACCCGATCGCCGACTTCGCGATCACGACCGATGACTACCGCCGCATCGGCGCCGCCATTGGCGAGCTTGGATTACGGGTCATCGCGCTCCAGGAAGGCGGCTACGCGGTGGATGCCATCGGCGCAAACGCGGTGAGCTTCTTCGGAGGCTTGCAGGGCCAGTAGACGATGAGCGCGATGGAGCCCGATAGCTTCCTGGGGCGCGAGATCGCCGGCTACCGGATCGACGAGATCATCGGCCGCGGCGGGATGGGCGTCGTCTACCGCGCGGAGCATCTGCGCCTGGGCCGCACGGTCGCGCTCAAGGTGGTGGCCCCGCAGATCGCGCGCGAGGAGAAGTTCCGGGAGCGGTTCCTCCGCGAGTCACGGACGGCGGGCACGCTCGACCACCCGAACGTGGTCCCGATGTACGACGCGGGCGAGGCGGACGGCGTCCTGTACATCGCCATGCGATTCGTCGATGGCGTTGACCTCGCCACCCTCATCGAACGAAGCGGTCCGCTCGAGCCGGCGCGGACGGCACGGATCGTGGCCCAGGTGGCGAGCGCCCTTGATGCCG
>DASYGU010000252.1:0-3638 GCA_035999355.1 Candidatus Limnocylindria bacterium
ACGTGCTGGAGGATCTCGAGGACCGGTCGGAGGGCGGTGCCCCCGGCGAACTCGGGCTGATCGAGGACGTACGCCAGGCCGTCGGTGTACACCTCTTCGATCGAGGAGCCATCCGCCTCTTCGAGAATCTCGGCTACTGCGGCGGCGACATGGGCGGCGAGCGGAGTGAGCCTGCGGCCGCGGCGGCGCGCCTGGGGACTGGTGAGGCCTTTGAGCTCGGCGTTCAGCTCTGCGGCCGCGTTGTCCAGGTCCTCCTGGCCGGCGGGACCGCCCGCGACGCGGTTGATCGCCGAAGGGTCGAGATGGCGTTCGACGACGGTGCCGTCAGTCAGAACGACGACGGCCATCCGGGCGTGGTCGGCCAGGTCGACGAGCTGGAGATGGGCGAACTTCGCGCGACGCGAGCGGGCCGGCGTGACGACCGCGGCCGCGCGGGTGGAGGCGGCAAGGGTCGATGCCGCCAGCCGCAGCCAGTCGTTGGAGGTGAGCTGGACCTGGCTGAACTGGTGGCGAATCATGAGCGCATCGGCGCGGTCGAGCTCCGACTCGCGCATGAGGGTCTCGACGTAGTAGCGGTAGCCCAGGTCCGACGGGACGCGGCCGGCCGAGGTGTGGGGGTGGGTCAGGAGGCCCAGGGACTCGAGGTCGGCCATCGCGCTGCGAACCGTGGCCGGGCTGACCTGCAGGCCGTAGCGCTGGACGAGGGCCTGGGAACCGACCGGGACGGCGGTCAGGACGTAGTCCTCGACCACGGCACGGAGCACGGCACGCTGCCGCTCGGTCAGATCAACCGGCGGATGGGACGGCGAAGATGATTGTGGCGTTCGGTCCGGCATTTGTGCTCAATAGGTTAGCACTCTCATGGTTAGAGTGCCAATTCGACCGGGATTGATCGTACTGCGAGCGCCAAATGCCTGTCAACGCGAGCCGGGGGTATTGCGAGAGGCCCCTCACTGAACACCTGCCCCGACGGGTGGAGGCCCCGACCACGATTTAGCCCGGGTCGACTGAACACCCGGGCGCGCCTGAGTTTCGCCTCGCTCAGGCGCTGGACAAGCCGCCGCCGACCGCGACTGGTTCCGACGCGCCGGTCACGAGACCGATGACGACACCTATTCCGGTCGCCACGAGCACCAGCAGGGCGACGAACTCCGGCGCGTAGCCGACTCCCGAAACGCGCCACGGCTCACCTTGTAACCAGCCGGCCGGCCATTGGGTGATCCCGTACCAGGCCACGGTCGCGAGGTGGCCGGCGACATACACGCCGGTCAGCACGCCAACAGCGGTTGCGCGGGCGAGGCGGGGCGGCGTCCGGGTCCGTAGCGCCAGCCACGCGATGTCGGCGGCCACGCCGGCCAGGAGAGCCGCGGGCAGAAAGGCCCAGGCCGCCGATTCGCCGAGGGCCAGGGCGACGACGGTCGCAGCCCCGACCAGGACGGTCAGGGACCCCGGGCGAACCGCGTTGCCCACGAACAGGAGTGCTGCACCGAGAGCCAGGAGCACGCTCTGGACGACGAGGGCCGCCAGGCCAAGGCGCTCGCGAACGAAGGGGCTGACTGCGGCCGATTGGTACGAAGCCGCGGCGTAGATGATCTGGCCATCGCGGGCGACTGTCGGCCCACCCATCGCGTCCCGGGAGCCCGGATTTCGAGTGAGGTTCTGCTCATGTGACCCGTCGAGCGCCACGGAATCGACCTCGTCGGCGCCATCTTGGTGGCTCTCGTAGACCAGGGTCTGTCCATCGGGCGACCAGTCGGGAATGAGCACTGCCCCGGGAACGACGTGAACGAGCCGCAGCCCGGAGCCGTCGGGGGCCACGACCGAGAGCCCGAAGTCCCCTTCCTCGTCCGAGGTGAAGGCGATGAGCTGGCTGTCGGGTGACCAGGCGGCATCGGCGTACCGTGGGTGATCGACGATCTTGTGCGCGTCGGTCCCGTCGGCGTTCGCGACGTAGATGCCGAACCCGTCGCGGTCCGAAGAGAACAGGAGACGCTCCCCATCCGGCGACCACTGGCCGGCATACGAGTCCGCCTCGCTGTCCATCAGGCGCTCCGGCGGCGCGGAGCCGTCGGCCGCGATCCACCACAGCTGGAAGACGGCGTTGTCGGGGTTCCAGCCGAACAGGACCCGCTCTCCGTCCGGCGACCAGCTGGGCTGGTTGACGATGCCCTCGGTCAGGAGGTCGACACGCTCGCCCGTGTGGAGGTCGATGACCGCCAGGGTCTGCGGCACTTCCCCCTCCTCGGGCCACAGCTTGACCGCGACCCGCGTCCCGTCGGGTGACACGGCGGGCGACCGCTCGTCGACGTCGCTGATGGTCAGCCGCGCCTGGCCCGATCCATCCGCCGCCATGCGGTACAGCTCGGCAGCCGGGGGTCGCGCGAGAGCCGGGTCGACGGCCGCGGCCCAGACCGGGGCCCAGGCATTCGCGGCTGGCACGAAGGCCAGCAGTGCGCCGATGACCGCCCCGATCAGCGCCGCCGCCAGGAACGCGACCGAGCCGACCTTGACCCGCACGCCGCGAGCCTAGCACCAAGCATTCGGCGTCCGGAAGCCCGCCGGTGTTCAGTCGACCCGCTCCCCCTATACCCATCAACGCGGCCTCATTCAGTGAGCGGCTCGCTCCTGCGCGCTGGCGACAATGCGGTCGGCGTAGGCGAGGAAGGGGGTCTGCGGGCCAAGGAAGGCCTCATAGGCGGTGCGGGCCCGGGCGACGTGCGCCTCGCCCTCGTCTGCTCGGCCGTTGGCAATGTGGAAGGCGCCGCGGGCCAGGTCGAAGGAGGCGACGTCCACCTTGAACGGCAGCGATGCGAAGGTCTCCGTCGCCCCGTCGAACACCTCCGAGGCATCTCCCGCACGGCCGAGGGCGTCGTACACCCGGGCCAGGTCCAGCTGGGCGTTGGCCGCGACCGACGGGTCGTCGCCGGTGGCCAGGGTCGTTGCCCGCCGGGCGTGTGCTTCGGCGGCCGACGCATCACCGGCGGCAAGGAGCGACTGGGCCATCCAGTGCTCCGCCGCCGCCAGCATCCAGTCATGACCGAGCGCTGTCACGAGGTCGAGATGCGCCTGCGACCAGCGGAGGGCATCGGCCGCGGCGCCGGTGATGACGTCGATCTCCGCCAACCCAGCCAGCGAGCCGGCGCGGAGGTCGAAGTCGCCGAACTGCTCGCCCACTTCCAGTGCTCGCTGGAGAAGGGCGCGGCCCTCCTCCACGTCGATGCCATATCGGGTCAGGTATTGGCCCTGCGACTTCCAGACTTGCGCACGCGTCGCGATGCTCAGCTCAGGAGCGCGCTCCACGGCCTGGCGGAGGAGCTGCTCCGCCTCATCGCGGCGGCCAGCGTCGAACAACGTGTGGATGACCCGCTGCTGGGCGCGAACCTCGCGGCCCGCATCTCCGGCCTGGTGGGCGAGGGCGGCCGCGTCCTGCCAGGCGCTCAGCGCGGCGGGGAGGTTGCCGTCGAGCAAGCCACCGAAGCCGAGGTAGTACATGACGTCCGCCTCGTGGGCCTGGTCGCCGGCCGCGCGGAGCTCCTCGCGGGCATCGAGCAGGATGGCGACGCCGGCTTGGCGATCCTGCCCACCCCGACCGGGGCCGACCGCGGTATCCAGCCCCGCGCGCAGGAGCGCCCGCCCAC
>DASYGU010000052.1:0-7480 GCA_035999355.1 Candidatus Limnocylindria bacterium
CACCTCGCCCATCCCAACGAGATTCCGGCCACCTACCGTGACACCGATGCCCCCCTCGTCACCCAGGTCTCCGACTACGTGTCCGGCATGACCGACCGGTTTGCCCAGGCGGCCTCCGACCGCTTGTTCGGGGCGGGGCCATCGCGATCAGGGTGAGGGTTCGGCGGTGTGGAGGACGGCGCTGAACCGATAGGTCTGGAACGTCGCGTCACCGCAGGCCAGCGCGATCTCGTGGGGCTGGTGGCCCGGGTCCGCCGACGGTGTACTGCCTTCCGGTCCGTAGACCTCGCGCGTGAGGGCACCCGCAACCGTGAATCCCAGCAGCACGGGCTCGCCATCCCCCACGACCGGCACGTTGGTCGGTTCCCCCACCGCGTCATAGAGCCGGTCGCCCCACTGGATGGTGGGCGGACAGCCGGCCCGGCCGATGGCCAGGTTGAGCGCGAGCAGGCCCAGACCGATGAACACCGCCGCGGCCAGCAGGCCACAGCCGAGGATCCGCCAGTTCATCGGCGGATCTCGAATCGGACCCAGCCGCCGCTCGCCGATCCGCGACTGGCCTCGACCGCGTCCACCCGGGCACCGCCCGGCCCGGCTGTGAGCTCCGCCTCGAACGCGTCGAGGGCGTTGGCGTCGCCTTCCGCGACCAGCTCGACCGAGCGTTCGTCATCGGCGTTCCGGACCCAGCCAACGAGCCCCAGCGCCGAGGCCCGTTGGACGACCCACCACCGGTAGCCGACTCCCTGCACGCGGCCGATCACCCGAGCGGTCAGGCGCTGGCCCGACGTCACCGTGGCGCGATCTCGGGCCACGCCAGCATCGCGGTCTCCAGCGCGAGGCGTGGACTGACGTTCTCCTCGAGCGCGTCCCGGATCCGCTCGATCGCGAGGGCCGCATCGGCCCAGCCCCGCGCGTCTCTCCCCTGCGCGGCGGTAGCGAGATCCGGCACGAGCTCGGAGGACGCCGCCAGCCGAGGCGCGCCGGCGGCCGCCACTGCCAGGTCGCGGGCCAGGTCGACCCACGCGTCGGTGATCGCGAGCGCGGCCGCGCGCTGGACGGCGGTCGGGGTTCGCGTTGCCGTCTCGTCGTCCCCGACTGCGGGCGCGATCGCGAGCGCGCTTTGGGAGGCCTCATCGAGCAGCTCACGGACGGAGGCCATCCGGTCGGCGCGGCCGCGCTCCAGGAGGCCGAGAAGCTCGTGCTGTGTTCGGCGCCGCCACTCAACCCGGTCCGGCGCGTTCGCAAAGGCCATGGCACGGCCCACCCGGCCGTCCGCGAGGCGGGCCAGCGAGACGGCCTGCTCGTCGGTCACGTGGGCCGAGCTCACGAGCCACTCGGCCAGCTCGGCGCTTGGCACACGGCCAACGCGGACTGACTGGACGCGGGAACGGATGGTGGGCAGGAGCAACCGGGGATCGTCGGCGACGAGGATGAACAGCTGCCGATCGCCGGGCTCCTCGAGCGCCTTCAGCAGCGCGTTCTGCACCTGCTCGTTGGCGCCGTCCGCCTGCTCGATCACGATGACCCGCCAGCGGCTGGCGATCGGCGCACCGGCAACCTCGGCCAGCCAACGGCGGGCGACGCCGACGATGCTCTCCCCGGTCCCGCGGTCCTCGCGCCAGCGCGCTGGCGAGGCAATCACCAGGTCGGGATGGGTCCGCGACCGCGCCTGCCAGCATCCCGCGCACTGGTTGCATGGTCGGCCGAGAGGGTCGATCGCCTCACACAGGACGGTGGCAAGGAGATCGTCCACGAATGCGCCCTTGCCCGAGCCGGCAGGCCCGTGGACCAGGATGGTGGGCGGTGCGGCGTCCTCGGTGAGCATCCGTCGAGCGAGGCGTTCGGCGACCGGCTGACCGATGGCCAGAAATCCGGGCGAGGCCGCCGTCGTGCTCACGGCGGCGAGTATAGGGGCCGTAAGCCGATGGTCAGGAACGGCTGGCAGGATCGGGGGACATGCCTCGGGGGTCGCCCGGGCACGGCCCGGGCGACCGGTTGGCAACCAGGTTCGCCGTGCGGAACAGACGGCCCCCGGGGCGCCAGATGGCGAAATCGCACCTGCGATCGGTCGGTGCCATACTGGTCCTCAATACAACGCAGCTCGAGGGCGGACATGAGCAGGACGATCGAAATCAACGAGAAGGATCTGGACTCGCGCGCGCAGGCGCTTGCCGAGGCATTCGGGCAGGCTGTCGAAGAGGCTGCGGAGCGCGCGAACGCCGCCTGGCGGGAGACCCAGCCGGCGCGCCACGAAGCCGCAAAGGCCATCGAAGAGCAGGGTCGCCAGCTCGGAAAGATGTCGCGCCGCCTGTGGCGGAAAGAAATTCGCCCCCGCCTCCAGCGCTTCTGGAATCGACGGACGGTGGCGATCGGCGCAGCCGGGGCAGCCGGCGCAGCCGTTCCGGCAATGCTCGAGGATGCCGCGGTCGAGCTCGGCCTCCGGCCTCGAAGGAGCCATTGGGGCGCGTTCGTGGCCGGGATCATCATCGGCGGCCTGACCGGCGTGCTGGTGGCGATGCTGACCGCCTCCAAGCCGGGGGTCGAGACTCGCGAGGAGCTCGCCGCCCGGGCTCGCGACGCGGCCGAAGCCGCGGGTGAGTGGATCCCGGTTGGGATCTCGGGTGCGAACGGCAACGGCGGGACCGGTGCCACGCCCGAGGCGACCGAGGTCGAGACCGAAGGCTAGCCCTCGGTGGGGGGTTCGGAGGTCGTACCCTTCTTGGTGGTCCGTCCTGACGTGAAGCGCTGCCAGATCCCCTGATCTGACCCGTCCCCGGCGGGACGCCCTGCGTCCGCCTTGCTCGCCGCCGCATCGCCCTTCGGGGCTCGTGGAGCCCGAGATCGGGTGGTCTTTGCCGGGGCAGCATCCGCCGTCTTCTTGGCCGTCGAGGACTTCGGCTTGGCCGCAGGCTTGGACGCCGCGCTGGTCGAAGCCTTCGTGCTCGAGGAGCGTCGCGGGGTCGTCCCGCCGTCATCGGCGGTCGTTGCGGTTGCCGCCTTCGCGGCGGTCTTGGTCGAGGGGGACCGAGTCCGCGTCCGGGGCTTGGCTGCTGGCGCACCGACCGGGTCATCCCCGTCCTTCACTCCGACAGGCTGCGCACTCAGGCCCAGCTCGGCGAGCGTGGCCGCGTCGGCCTCGGCAAAGCCCAGCTCCTGGTCGGGGCTCGACACCGCTGTCGTGCCATCCAGCTCGTCCAGGCTGTCGATCTCGTCCCACCGAATCTCGGCAGGCTCGCCATTCGTGGATTCCGCGGTCTCGGGACCGTCGCCACGCCGGCCTCGCCGGCCGCGTCCACGTCCTCCGCGTCGTCGGCGGCGGCGGCCGCTCTCCGTGTCCGAATCGTTGTCGGCATGCGGCGCGCCGGCCGCCGGTGCGGCGGCTTCGCTCGTGGCGCTGGCGCTCGCAACCGGTTCCGCGTCTGCGGATCGTGTTCGTCCCCGTCCCCCACGGCCTGCGGCCGTGCTTGGGCGGCGGGTCCCCCGGCCGCGACCCCGGCCGGCGGGCTCGTCGCCATCAGATCGAATGGCCGCCAGCGCGGCCGCGGCGACCGACGGCGATGCCTCGCGGAAGCCGACGTCGGGATTGACCTCCTTGGCCGGCATCTCCGGCGCACCGACGCCCTTCGTTTCCTTCTGACGGCCGATGGCGCTGATCTTCATCGCGTCGTGGAACTCGTCGGCCACGGCGAAGAGGTCCGAGCTGGTGTTGGGCTTGAAGCTGATCACCTCGCACCGAACGCCGACGTCCTGAAGGGCGCGGATGGCAGGGGCGAAGTCGCCGTCCCCTGACACGATGACCGCGACGTCCATGCGGTCCGCCAGCCGGAAAAGGTCGACCACCAGCTCGATGTCGAGGTTGGCCTTGACCCGTCCGTCGCCGAACTTGCGGATGTCCTTGGCCACCACTCGGTAGCCGTTCTTGCCGAGGAAGTCCAGGAACTTCTTCTGGTTTTCGTTCTCGGGGTCGAGCCCCGAGTATGCGTAGGCGCGAATCAGGTCGCGCCCCTTGGTGGCGTGCTTCAGCAGCGCCACATAGTCAACGTCCACGTCCTGGCCGCGGGCGGCGTAGTAAAGGTTGGCAACGTCAACGAAGACGGCCACGTTCTTGCTCACGTGAGCATTTCTCCTTGTGTGTGATGAGGGTGGCCCCATGGCGGGATCCCGGCTGCCTTCGCGCTCTGAGGGGTCCCGAGAGGGGACTCATCGGCGCGTCTCCGGCAGCGCCCGCCGCTTCGCGAACCGTTGAGGGTTCCGCGGCGGCGGCGGGATCGGTGATCTCCACCTGGGAGGCCGAGAGGAACCCAGCATACCACGCGCCACGGGTGGTCCCGCCAAAGGGGCACCGGGAATGGCCGTTGAACCACCTCGGGCCACCGGGGCTACCCATCGGTGATCGAGCCATCATCTTGCGCACCCGGAGGGGCGCCCGTATGATGCCCGGCACACTTCCGGGTGGAACGCTGCGCGTTTCCCTGGATTCATTTGGAGGAGGATTGGATGGAGAAGTTTCTCAAATACAGCGCTGGCTTTGTGATGCTGGCGCTGGTTCTGGCGGCGTGTACCCCGAGCGGCAGCGCCGCTCCCAGCGGGTCCGCAGCCGCCAGCGAGACTGGTGCGGAAGAGCCCGCCGCGGTGTGCGAAGCCCTCGAGACAGGATGCTTCGAAGTACCGGCCGGCGAGCCCCTGACCGTCGCCAGCGCCCTCTCGATCACGGGTGACACGGCTGTGCTGGGCATCGACACCAATGTCGGTATCCAGGTTGCGCAGCAAGAGCGCGGCCAGGTCATGGGTCGCGACGTGGAGGTTCTCCACGAAGACGCGGGCTGTGGTGACGCCGCTACCGGCCAGACGGCTGCTGAGGCAATCGTGGCCAACACCGCCGTTCTCGGCGTCATTGGTACGACGTGCTCGCGAACCGCGATCCCGGCCATGCCGGTGCTCGAGGAAGCGGGCCTGATCATGATCTCGCCGTCGAACACGGCGCCCGGTCTGACCAACCCGGATCACGAGCAGTACGCTGGCCCGAACTACTTCCGGGTCGCCTACAACGACAAGGTCCAGGGCGCAGCCGTTGCCACGTACGCGTGCGACGAGCTGGGGGCGACGACCGCGGCCACCATCCACGATGGCAGCCCGTACGCCGAGCAGCTGCAGCAGGTGTTTGCTGACGAGTTCAACAGCATCTGCGGCGGCGAGACCGTCTCGCAGGACGCGATCAACGTGGGAGACACGGACTTCCGTCAGCTCCTGACCACGATCTCGACCGCGAATGCAGGCGCGGCGCCTGACATCCTGTTCTTCCCGGTGTTCGACCCGGAGGGACCGGCCATCGCCAACCAGACGCAGGAGATTCCTGCTCTTGCCAACACGACCCTGATCGGCGCTGACGGCGTCAAGGACCAGGGCTTCATCGACGTGGCCGGCGACACCGCCGAGGCCGTCGGCATGCTCTTCTCCGGTCCGGACCTGAACTTCGGGACCCGGTACACGGACGAGTTCGTCCCGGCCTACGAGGCGATCGCAGGCACGCCGCCGACCGCTCCGTACCACGCGCATGGTTACGACTCGTACAACATCCTCATGGATGCGATCGAGTTCGCGACCGTCGGTGACGACGACGCGGGCACGACGTACATCAGCAAGGAAGGGATCCGGGCCTACGTGGCCGGCTTGACCGACTACGACGGACTCACCGGTACCCTCACCTGCGATGAGTTCAACGACTGTGGGTCGCCGTACGTGGCGATCGCTCAGCTCGAGGAAGGCGTCTTCGTCAACGTGTTCAGCACCCGACCGGAGTAACCGGCTCGGTAGCGAACCAACGCTTCGGGGCGGGTGGGCCGACAACGGCTCACCCGCCATCTGTATAGTCCGCGGGACTGTCTGATTCCCGGCCCCGCACGCCCATTCCCACTCCCTTGCCCGGAGAGAGAAACTGGTGAGACGCCTCGCTCGGATCTCCCTGGTCGACGTTCTCCTGTGGATCCTCGGTGGCGGCATCGTCCTGTTCGTCATCGTCGGCAGCTGGCTGACCCTCCAGTCGACCCACCTGTCGTTCGAAGACTGGCGCTCGCTGGTCATCTTTGGCGTCGCCCAGGGAAGTGTTTACGCGCTCATCGCGCTCGGGTACACCCTGGTGTACGGCGTCCTGCTGATGATCAACTTCGCCCATGGCGACGTCTTCATGTTCGGGGCCATGACCTCGTTCTTTGTGGCCGATGCCCTGGCCGAAGCCGGCTTCCTGAATGCCAACCCGATTCTCGGGTACGCCCTGGTCCTCGCCGTCGCCACCTTGAGCTCGATGACGGTCGCCGTGCTTCTCGAGCGCATCGCCTATCGCCCGCTGCGACGCGCTCCGAGACTGGTGCCGCTCATCACCGCCATCGGGGCCTCGCTGTTCATCAGCAACAGCGTGCGTGGCTTATACGGCGAGCAGGTCAAGGCCTGGCCGCGGATCGATGCCCTCGAGGGCACGATCGACATCATCGGCATTCCCTTCCTGAAGACCCAGGCCGTGGTCATCGTGGCCGCGATCGTGCTGATGTCGTTCCTTGTCTGGTTCGTGAACCGGACCAAGACCGGACGAGCGATGCGCGCCGTGAGCGAGAACAAGGACACCGCGGCACTGATGGGGATCGACGTCGACCGCACGATCGTGATCACGTTCGCGACCGGCGGGATCCTGGCCGGAGCCGCCGGCGTGCTGTACGGAATCGCCTTCTACCAGGTCCACTGGTTCATGGGATTCCTGCCCGGGATCAAGGCGTTCACCGCGGCCGTCCTGGGCGGCATCGGCAATATCGTGGGTGCCATGCTCGGCGGCCTGACCCTGGGCGTCCTGGAGTCCATCGCCCCCACCCTGCTGCTGGACGGCTTCGGGGTGCCGACGCCCAACCAGATCAAGGACGTCGTCGCATTCACCGTCCTCGTGCTGGTGCTCATCTTCCGGCCGTATGGCATCCTCGGCCGACCGGAGGGCAAGTAGATGCTGGATCGCGCGTCGTTCCGACGAGCCTTGACCGCGGGCCTGACCGCCGGCGTGGCGATGCTCTACCTGTGCGCGGTGGGCCTGGTCGAGGCGTTCATCGAACGCGAGGTCGTCACGGGCTACGTGACCCTGGGCCGGGTGATGCTGTTCGCGCCCCCGCTGCTGGTCGGGTACTGGATCGGTGGGAAGGTGACCGGCGGCTCGCGGCAGGTTCTCTCCGGGCTGGTCGCCGGGCTCGCGGGCGGCGTGCTGTTCGCGATGGGCTTCCTCATCGCCACAGCGCTGTCGCCGGGAATTCGGGAAGTCCTCCTGCGGATCACGCCGGCCCTGCTCTCGTTCATCGCCTTCGGGCTTGACCCCCTCCCCGGTGCCGTCCTTAACGTGGCGGTCGCGGCCGCCCTCGGCCTGATCGGCGCGGGGAGCCACGCGCTCCCCGCTCGCGTTCGGCGGCCGATGGCCGCTGGCGTCGGCGCGGTCGTCCTGCTGAGCATG
>DASYGU010000147.1:0-3040 GCA_035999355.1 Candidatus Limnocylindria bacterium
GAGGCCAACGCCATCGCGATGCGCCTCCAGGGCATCAGCGCCGAGCGGCCGCTGACCCATGACCTGCTCGTGTCGGTGCTGGGCGCGGTCCACGGCAACCTGAGCCGGATCGTGGTCACCCATGTCAGCGACGGGACGTTCCACGCCCGGCTGTACCTCGAGACGGCGGAGGGTGGCGAGACCGAGATCGATTCGCGGACGTCCGACGCGATCGCGGTCGCGATCCGCACCGGGTCCACGATTTACGTCGACGAGCGGGTCCTGGACGAGGCCGGCGTCGAGCCGGAGTCGAACGGGGAGGTCGGCGAGGAGGACGAGAAGCTCGCCGTCTTCCGCGACTTCGTGAACTCGCTCGACGTGGACCTCGGTCCTGCCGAAGGACGCCCGCCGGCCGAGTAGGCCGGTCAGGCCCCGGGTCGGCTCCCGAGCGTGCGCTCCCGATCGGTCCACAGCTTCCACCGCAGCTTGAAGATGTCTCGGAAGGTGCGGAGGATCTTGCGGAAGCTGGCGCCGGTGTTCTCGCCGGCCATTCGCGGGTAGTGGGTCACGCCCACCTGGCCGATCTTCACGCCCCGTGCGTTCAGCTTGATGAGGAGCTCGGCTGACAGAAACGGGCTCTCGGCCTCGAGCCGAAGGCCATCGAACACCTCGCGCCGGAAGACCTTCATCGCACAGTCGATGTCCCGCACCCGCAGCCCGAACAGGACCGACACGATGAGGTTGTAGGTCTTGGCGATGACCAGCCGCTGGAATGGGTCACGGCGCTTGATCCGGTAGCCGATGACCGCGTCCACGGGCCGTGATCCGTACGCCAGCCGGTCCAGGAGGCGCGACATCTCGGCCAGGTCGAACTGGAGGTCGCCGTCGGAGAAGGCGACGAGTGCGCCGCGCGCGTTGGCGAACCCGGACTTCAGGGCGCCCCCGTATCCGCGGTTGGGCTGGTGGACGACCCGGACCCGCGGATCGGCGGCGGCCAACGCATCGGCCAGCTCCGGCGTCCGGTCGGTGGATCCGTCGTCGATGGCGAGCACCTCGAGCGGCGAGGCGAGGGGTGCGATGGCCTCGAGGGCGATCGCCACTGTCCGCTCGATGTTCGCTTCCTCGTTGTAGGCGGGAAAGAAGAAGGTGAGCGCCGGCCGGGAGCCCGTCGGACCGTTCACAGGGGCCACGATATACTCACCGCCGCCTTGCCGAGCGCCAGCCGCCGACGATTCCTCGACCCGTTCGGCACGCTTCTCGTCCTTCTCGTCCTGGGCTTTGCGCTGCGCGTCTTCATCGCGTACGTCCTGCTCCCCGAATCGGGACTCCGCAACGACATCTCGTCGTTCGCCGCCTGGGCGCTCCGCATGGCGGAGGTCGGGCCCGGCGGATTCTACGAGCCGGGCGTCTTCGCCGACTACCCGCCGGTGTACATGTACGTCCTCTGGCTGGTCGGCGAGATCGCAAAGTTCTTCGAGCCGATCCTCGGCATCTCTCCCATTCGACCCCTGATCAAGCTGCCCGGCATGCTCGCCGACCTGGGCGTCGCGTGGGTCATCTACGCCATCAGCGTCCGGTTCCTGGGTGAGCATCCCGCCACCCGGTGGCTCGGCTCGGGAGCCCGGATCGGCCTCATCGGAGCCGCCTTCTACCTGTTCAACCCGGGCACGCTGTTCAACTCCGCGGTCTGGGGCCAGATGGACGCCGTCGGCGCCCTGGTCATCCTGGCCTCGCTGTACGCGCTGGGACGGGGTTGGACCGAGGCCGCCGGGGTTGGGGCCGTCGTCGCGGTCCTGATCAAGTTCCAGTTCGGCTGGCTGATCCCGATCGTGCTGGTGGTGGGCCTCAAGCGGCACCTGTTCGGCCGCTCGTCCGACCCCGCGCTGGCCGCTCGACCGGACCCGGTCCGGATCCTCAGCTCGGTCGCGGTCAGCTTCGGGGCCGCGGTTCTCATCCTCCTGCCGTTCGGGATGACGCTCCTGCCCACCGGCGACCCGAACACGGGAATCCTGGACAAGTTCCTGTCCGCCACCCAGACCTACCAGGGCCTGTCGATCAACGCCCTGAACTTTTGGCGCAACCCGTGGACCGGGATCTGGGACGTCCAGCAGTGGGGCAGCGACCAGACCGTGGTGTTCACCATCGGCGCCACCAGCGTCACGTTGGCGATGGTGGGCGTCGGCCTGTTTGCGTTCGGCGCGGTCCTGGCCCTGGTGGCGGTGGCCCGGCGGGACGACATGACCGGGCTCCTCATGGGCTCGCTGACCATGGCCATCGCGTTCTTCGGGCTGCCGACCCGCGTCCATGAGCGCTACCTGTTCCCGGCCATCGCGCTCGCCGCGCCCCTGGTCGGGACCGCGGTCCGGTGGGCCGCGGCCTACGTCGCCCTGTCGGCCCTGTTCTTCCTGAACATCTACTGGGTCTACTCGGCGGACTGGACGTACCTCGGTCCGCCCCCACTGGCCCCGGGCCTGAATGGCGACGCGTTCGTCCGCGACCCGCTGCTGGCGGCCACGGTGTTCAGCCAATGGGGGATCTACGTGCTGTCGTTCAGCTCGCTGCTGCTCCTGGGCTGGGTCGTCCGCCAGGCGATGAAGCCTGCTCCGGTCCCCGGCGAGGCTGGGGCCGATCAGGACGCCGTCGAGGCGGCGGCGGAGGCTGCGGCTGCCGCTGGGGCCGTCCGGGCGGCTCGGGGCCGTGCTGGGTGGCGCTGGCTGCGCCAGGACCCGGTCACCGAGGCCGAGCGCGACCCGCCGCGCCGGCTGGACCGGCGGGACCTCGTGTTCTTCATCGTGATCGTCGTGGTGGCGCTCGTCCTGCGCCTATGGCGGCTGGACCTGCCGCGCTCGATGATTTTCGACGAGGTCTACCACGCCCGGACGGCGGCGGACTTCATCTCGGACTGGAAGTGGGGCTGGACCCGGGACCCCTACGAGTGGACCCACCCGATGCTGGCCAAGTACCTCATCGCGGCCGGGATCGAGGTGGCGAACCCGAACCAGGTGAGCGGCACGATCGAGCTGGACGAGCCCGTGACCAGCCTGGCCGTGGCGCCGCAGCG
>DASYGU010000274.1:0-1658 GCA_035999355.1 Candidatus Limnocylindria bacterium
CGAGTTCAGCATCTACTCGGGCAACGCCAACCGGCCGCTGGCGGAGAACATCTGCCGCTACCTCAAAACCCGGATGGGCGAGGCCGATGTCTTCCAGTTCCTGAACGAGAACATCTTCGTTCGGATCCTCGAGAACGTCCGTGAACAGGACGTGTTCCTGATCCAGCCCACCTGCCGCCCGGTGAACCACTCGATCATGGAGCTCCTGATCATGATCGACGCCTTCAAGCGCGCGAGCGCCGGGCGGATCACGGCCGTCATGCCGTACTACGCGTATGGCCGTTCCGACAAGAAGGACCAGCCCCGGGTCCCGATCACCGCCCGACTGGTGGCCGACATGCTGACCGTGGCCGGCGCGGACCGGGTGCTGACCATGGACCTCCACCAGGGCCAGATCCAGGGCTTCTTCTCGATCCCGGTCGACGAGCTGACGGCCGTCGACATGCTCGCGCGCTACGTGACCGGCCTCGACCTGGACGACCTGGTCGTGGTCAGCGAGCTGGGGTTCGCCAAGAAGGCGCGCAACTTCGCCGAGAGGCTCCAGGCGCCCCTCGCCATCGTCGAGAAGCGGCGGACCGGGAACGACGACCAGGCCGAGCTGAAGAACGTCATCGGTGAGGTCGAGGGCAAGACCGCGGTGATCATCGACGACGAGATCAACACCGGCGGGTCGCTCATCGAGACCGTCAACGCGCTCATCAGTGAGGGCGCCCGCGAGGTCTACTCCTGCGCGACGCACGGCGTCTTCTCCGGCTCCGCCATCGAGCGGATCGATGCCTCCGCCCTCAAGGAGGTCATCGTGACCGACACGATCCCGCTTCCCGAGGGCACGGACTCGGAGCGGATCACGGTCCTGTCCGTTGCGCCCCTGTTCGGGGAAGCGATCCGACGCATTCACCGCGGAGAGAGCGTTGGTGCGCTCTTCTCGTCAGAGGTCGAGCTCGTCGAGGAGATGACCTTCTGGGGTGCCCACGGCGAGGACGAGGAAGAGATCGAAGCCGTCACGATCGAGCGCTGACCGGCCGTGGCAGAGCTGCGGCTGGGGATCCTCCCCTGGGGGCAGGCCACCGATTGGGAGTCCATCGAGGCGGTGGCGCGCCGGATCGAGGAGCTCGGCTACGAGCACGTCTGGGCCTGGGACCACCTGCACGCCATCTTCGGTGACCCGGACCAGCCGATCTTCGAAGGATGGATGACCCTCGCCGCGTGGGCACAGGTCACGCGGCGGGTGCGGGCCACGAACTGAGCGAGCGGGCCATCGGGCCGTGCGCATCGCGAGTGGCACTTGCGCCCGCGCCCAATTCAGGGGAGCCTGAAGGCACACATCCAAAGACCTCGAGGATCCCAATGAAAAAGCTCATCTTCGGCCTGACCGCCATCGCAGGCATCGCCGGCGTGGCCGCCCTGACGTATCAGTTTGCCGTGCGCCCGTTCCGGAGCTGGGGGACCAGCCCGGAGCAATCGGCCCGAGCCCTGCCCGGCGACGAGCTGCTCCCCGACGCCTCGGGCGGTGAAACCAGGACCATCACCATCGAGGCGCCGCCGGCATCGGTGTGGCCGTGGCTGGTGCAGATGGGATACGGCCGTGGCGGCTAGTACAGCTTCGACGCCATGGATACCGGCGCCAGCACGAACGCGATCCTGCCCGAATTCCAGTC
>DASYGU010000285.1:0-2069 GCA_035999355.1 Candidatus Limnocylindria bacterium
TCTTATCCGTATTGGGGTTCTTGGTCATGTCAGGTTCTGTATTCCATCGTCGGCGCACTCCGCTCGCTGCGGTCCTCGCAGTGCTTGCCATCATCCTCACCGCTTCAATGGTGTCCGCCGATCCGAAGGGCAACAACGGAACGGTGAAGGTGCACAGCAGCGGCGGCGACGAGACCGCCATGAACATGGCGAACGATCCGCACGTCACGTGCCCGTTCCATTTCCACTTCTACTTCGGCGACGCCGGGCAGACCCAAACCTGGTGGGTCGCCGATGACGCTGGTAACGGCGTGGCGGGCGGAACCTACACGGCCGATGCGGCCGGTGAGGCTCAGTCCGGCGACGTCGTGGTCCCGGGGGCCGGCCACTACACGGTGTCGTGGAATGGCCGCAACGAGCAGAACGTCAAGCACAAGACCTTCTGGGTCGATGGGGACTGCGGGGGCGGCGGCGGCGAGGGCTGACCGTGACGGGCCGGCCCGGCGAAACGGGCCGGCCCGACCCATCCAGGCGTCGAGCAGGGATTCCTGACCCGCCGCCTTAGCGTCACGGCACGCGGTACACCGCCATCGCGTAGCCGCTGAGCCACGATGCGTTGAGTCGGCGCAAGGGCCGGAAGTGGGTATGCAGGAGGCGGGTGAGCGCCCTGGCGATCGTGTACGGCACGAGATTCGCCCGCGTCTCATCCTCACGGCGGAGGAAGATGCTCGGCTCGAAGCCGCCTACGTAGCCCTTGAACAGGGTGGTGAGCTGGAACCGACGCTCGAAGGAGTCCCAGTTCTCCAGATCCATCGTTTCCAGCTGATGCTGGGCGAGAACCCGGGGGCCAAGTCGCCTCAGGAACCACCCATTGATGCCCAGGAAATCCGGGACGCCGAGGAGGAGCCACCCGCCCGGCCTGACGAGGCGGACGTGACGCTCGACCACGCCCGTCAGATCGGTGAAGTGCTCGATCAGCCCGAGCGAGTACACGACGTCGAACGACGGGAGCTCAAGGTCGTCGGTGAATACGTCCGCGCGGTGAACAACACCAGGAATGCCCAGCAACCCGAAGTTCTCGCGGGTCGCGGCGCATCCGCGCTCGGAGTAATCGAGGCAGTGGACGCCGTAGCCAAAGGTGCGGTGCACGTAGGCGAGGTACGCCCCCGGGGTACCCCCGATTTCGATCGCGGTCAGGCTGGGGTCGCGAGGCAGGTGACGATCGAAGACATCGAGGATCTCGTTGATGTACAGCTGCCCGGGACGATGGACCCGCGCGAGCGGCAGCTCCACGCCCGCCCAGTAGTCGTCCCAGTAGCGCTGTTCGGTGAGCCGATCGTCCGACTCAGGCATGGCCGCGGTCGAAGAGGGCGAGGGCCGGAGCGAGAGCGCGAATGCTGTCGGTTGTGATCGGGTCGATGACCAGTTGGATGTGACCGACTCCTTCGGCCGCAAAGGCGCGTAGAGCGTCCGCCAGCACCTCGGGCTCGCCGGAGATGGGCGCCACCGGATCGCGATCGTGGCTTCCCTGCGGCCGTCCCTCGCCACCGGGCAGGGTGACCAGCACCGCGAGTGTCCGCTCCAGCGTGGCTGGGTCGCGGCCGACCGCGCGGCACGCGGCGTCGATCTGGTCGCGGAGCGGCGGATAGCCCTCCGGCGAGTTGCCGAACCAGGTGAACCACGCGTTCCAGGACTGGACGTGGGGCAAGGTGATCGACAGCATTCGCTCCCCCATCGATCCCACCATCAGCGGCGGTCCGTTGGGCTGGGGACCGCGCGGAATGAGCTCGGCATCGGTAACCCGGTAGTAATCGCCGGCAAAGTCGCAGCGGCCATCGTGCAGCAGGGTCCGGATGATGGTGAACGCTTCCTCGAACCGGCTGACCCGGTGATCGAAGGGGTAGCCGTATGCGCGGTACTCGGTCTCGTTCCAGCCCGCGCCCAGGCCCAGGATCAGCCGGCCGCCGCTGATCTCGTCCAGGGTGGCGGCCTTCTTGGCCAGCATCGCCGGGTTGTGGAACGAGGTGGCGGCCACCAGCGGGCCGAGCTGGATCCGCTCCGTGATCGCGGCCACCGCGGCGAGGCTGGTC
>DASYGU010000041.1:0-10757 GCA_035999355.1 Candidatus Limnocylindria bacterium
GACAGCTCGCGGGGCCGAAGGCCGGCGACATCGGTCAGTCCAACCTGGGCCAGTGCACGCTCCCCTGCCGCTCGCCGTTCCGTTGCTGCAGTGCCCTCCAGCTCGAGCGGGAGGGTCACGTTGTCCAACGTCGTTCGCCACCCCAGGAGGCGTGGTTGCTGGAAGACGAGACCAACCCGGCCATCACCCACGCGCGGCGGCGATCCATCGGGCGGCAGACCGATGCGTCCCGCGGTCGGCAGCAGCAGTCCGGCCAGCGCCCTCAGGAGGGTGCTCTTGCCGGATCCATTGGGACCGATGACCGACAGCAGCTCCCCGCCAGCCACCTCCCCGCTCACCCCGCCCAGGGCGGTGAGCGGCCCGGCAGGGCCGGAGAAAGAGATCGTCAGGTCCTTGACCGTGATCGCGGGGCCGGATCGTTGTTGGCTTGCCATTGGTCTCCCATGCGCCAGCGCAGGGGGGCGTGGGAGCGGCGAGGCCATCGGTCCAGCGCGCCGCGGATCCCGGGCGGCGCGCAGCGCCGATCGGTCTCGCGGGTCGTCGGAGGAACGCCTCGTGCTCGCCCTCTCCCATCCGGACTGTGACCGTCGGCCCTGTCTGCCCGGCTGATGCCGGGGTCAGGTCGGCCCCGCGAGGTGGTTCCGGCGGCCTTCTCCGTGCCGCCGACCTCGAGGGGTTCGCGGGCTGGCCCGACTCAGTCAGACCGACCGCCGGTGGGGAGTTTCACCCCGCCCCGAGAGCGATGAATTCGTTCAGTTGCCCTTTGATCGTGCCACTACCCGGTAGGCCGGTCAATCTCACGCGGTGTGCCACGGCCTCGGGCCCATCGGATGAGGACGAAGGCACCGACCAGGACGACCACGACGTAGGTCAAGATCTCGAACGGGCGGATGGCCTCGTACAGGGCCTCGTAGTTCTCGCCCAGCACCCAGCCGGCGGTGACGAGGGCCAAATTCCACGGGATCGAGCCGGCCACCGAGAAGACCATGTAGCGGCCGAGCGGCATTCGGGCCACGCCTGCCGGGTAGCTGATCAGGGCGCGGAGCAGCGGGACGAACCGGGCGAAGAACACCGCCCAGCCGCCGTAGCGGGCGAACCAGGCGTCCGCCCGGTCGAGATCATCGGCCTGGATGTGGACGTAGCGGCCGTATCGGTCCAGCAGAGGTCGCCCACCCCAGGCGCCGATCAGATACCCGAACAGCGAGCCGACCGCCGCGCCGATTGTCGCCGCCACCATGACCCCGATGAAGGTCCAGGGCGCATCGGTTAGCCATTCGGTTACCGTGGGGTCGGCCCCTGACTGGGCGATCTTCCAGCCGGCCATGGGGACGATGACCTCGGACGGGATGATCGGAATGAATGTCTCGAGCGCCACGCCGACAGCGACACCGATGTAGCCGAGGGCGTCGTACAGGTCCAGGAAGAACGGAATGACCGTCTGGTCGATGAACTCCAGCACGTCCGGCCGTCAGGCCTCGACGGTGGGTGCTGCCGAGGCGGCAGCGCTCGCCGATGCCGCCGCCTCCGCCGTTTCGGCGGTGGTCCCAGCTGTCGCCACGCGCTGCCGTTCGGTGACGCGCATCTGCTCGTCCACGTTCAGGACGTGGATGGCCACCAGGATCGAGACCAGCGATGCGCCCGCGATCCAGCCGCCGAGCACGTCGAGCGGGTAGTGCAGGTTCAGGTAGATCCGGACCAGGCCGATGCTCGCGATGAGGACCGCGGCGACCGCGTACGCGATCATCCCCTGCCGCCGGTCGGACGAGAGGCGCGCGATGCAGAACGCGACGAGGCCGTAGAAGACCATGGACCGGAGGGCATGGCCGGCGGGGAAGACGGCGATGTCATCGAGCCCGAAGCCACCGACGTTGAACATGGACGCGATGAGCTCACCGATCGAAATGGGTGGCATGGCGACGAAGAACTTCAGCGCCCACTCCATCGGGAAAGCGAGCGTGCCGAGCGCGAGCAGCAGAGCCAGGTCGCGGCGGCCCTTGGCCAACGCGACCAGCCCGCAGACCGCGAAGCCGAGGGCCACGAACCAGCCCGACCCCAGGGCGCTGATCGCGGTCAGCACCGCGTCCACCGGGGACAGGTTTGCCTCCATCCACGCCTGGAATGGGACGACGATGTTCTGCATCAGCCATTCCTCGGGCTGGAGGTACGTCGTCGTCCGCTTGAGGGCGACGAGCCAGAACAGGGTCGGGAGCAGGATCAGGGCGACCAGGAATGCCGCGGCTGGGCTCGGGACGGCGCCGCCGAGCCGGTACTGCGCACCTCGGCTCGACACCAGGCGGCTGGTCGGGTCCGGGAACCTCCGCACGTCCGTAGTATAGAAACGAGGTGGCTCCCCAACCCCCCATCCAACTGACCGGTCGCGACCTGACCGTCGCCGATGTCGTATCGGTGGCGCGGGGCGGTCGGTCGGTCGCGGTCGCGGACGAGGCCCGCCAGCACATGGCGGTGTCCCGCGCCGTGATCGAACGGGTCGTGGCGTCGGGCGAGACGGTGTACGGGGTCACGACCGGCTTTGGCGACCTCGCCGACGTGCGGATCTCGCCCGAGCAGACGGCCACCCTCCAGCGAAACCTGGTGCGGAGCCACGCGGCCGGCTTCGGTGATCCGCTCCCGACCGAGGTCGTGCGCGCCATGCTCCTGCTCCGGGCCGCCGCCCTGGCAGTGGGCCTATCCGGCGTCCGGCCAGAGCTCGTGGACCTCCTCGTCGCGATGCTCAATGCGGGCGTCCACCCCGTGATTCCGTCTCGGGGCAGCGTCGGCGCCTCCGGTGACCTCGCTCCGCTCGCTCACCTGGCCCAGGTGGTGATCGGCGAGGGTGAGGCGGAGGTGGGAGGCGCGGCCCTGCACGGCGCCGATGCCCTCGCGGCAGCCGGCCTGGAGCCGATGGAGCTGCAGGCGAAGGAAGGTCTCGCCCTCCTGAACGGGACCCAGCTGATGGCCGCCATCGGCGCGCTGGCACTGACCGATGCGGGAATCCTCGTCCGGACCGCGGACGTGACCGGCGCCATGAGCCTGGAAGCGATGCTCGGAACGGCTGCCGCATTCGACGAGTCGCTCATGTGGGCGCGGCCGCACCCGGGCCAGCTCGCGTCCGCCGCGCGGTTACGGGGCCTTCTCGCGGACAGCGAGATTGGGGACAGTCATCGGTCGAGCCCGCATAAGGTCCAGGACCCGTACTCGTTGCGCTGCATGCCGCAGGTCCACGGCGCCGTGGCCGACGCCCTATCGCCGCTCGACGACGCGGTCTCAGTCGAGCTAAACGCGGCCACCGACAACCCCCTGGTCTTTCCCGACGGCCGGGTGGTGAGCGGCGGCAACTTCCACGGCGAGCCGCTGGCCCTGGCCCTGGACCATGCCCGGCTCGCGCTGACTGCGCTGGCCACGATCTCCGAGCGGCGAACTGCGCGGATCCTGGACGCCCGCCTTTCGGGCTTGCCCGCCTTCCTGGCCGCGGACCCGGGGATCGAGAGCGGGCTGATGCTGGCCCAGTACTCCGCTGCGGCCGCGGTCAACGAGCTGAAGACGACCGCCCATCCGGCCGCGGCCGACACGATCCCGACCAGCGCCAACCAGGAGGACCACGTCAGCATGGGCGCCACTTCTGCCCTGCTCCTCCGGGACGCGGTGGACCGGGCGACCACCGTCCTGGCGGTCGAGGCGCTGTGCGCCGCCAGGGGTCTCGACCTGCGCGCCCCGTTGCGGCCAGGACGAGGTGTGGCCGCCGCTCATGCCGCGGTGCGCCGCGTCGTCCCGCCGCTGGACGGAGACCGATCGCCGGCGCCCGATATCACGGCCCTGTCGGAGGTGATCCGAGCCGGCTCGCTGGCAGCGGTTGCCGGCTGACCGATGGACGGGCTCACCTTCTCGCTGGTCGACGAGGCAGCCATCGATGCGATCCCACCGCCCGCGCGGCAGGGAGCGCGCTGCCAGACGTGCGACTACTGGGAGCGGCTGGAAGGCAGCCGGGAGGGGGATGACACGACCACGCGGCGGTCCGCGAAGAAGGCGGCGCTCATGGCCGGGGCGCGGCTGGCCGGCTCGTACGGGATGGTCGCCACGGACGCGAGCGGCGAGATTCTGGGGTATGCCCAGTTCGGGCCGATCAGCGCCTATCCGCGTGCCCAGCTCATCCGGGATCGATACGCGGAGCTTCCCGAGTCGCCCGCCCCGTGGGTCATGACCTGCCTGCAGGTCGTCCCCGACGCGCCCAAGCGTGTTGGGATCGGTCAGGCGCTGGCGGAGGCGGTGTGCACCGAGCTCGACCGCCGCGGGGTGATCGCGGTCGAGACCTACCTCGAGCGCGCCTCCGATCCGTGGCTGCCGTCCGGCGGACCCGCCCAGGCATACGAGGCCGCCGGCTTCGTCCGGGCGGCCGGGGACGAGCAGTTCCCGGTCTACCGCCGCGAGCTGGCCGGCGAAGCCGAGGTGGGCTGGGATGATCTGTTGGCCAAGGCGCGTCCGCCCGTTGAGGGCGATGCGTGGCCGATTCCGCTGCCAAAGGGGCCGAAGGAGGAGGACGTGTTTCGCCTCCCGCCCAAGCCGGATCGACCGAACCCGTTCGGCGATGACTGACCGATGATCGAGGCATTCGTCTGGGCGTTCATCGCGGCGTCGGCACTCTTGCTGGGCGCGGTGGCTGGGCTCGCGATGAAGATCAACCGGACGGTGATCGGATTGGCCCTCGCGTTCGGCGCCGGGGCCCTGATCAGCGCGGTGGCGTACGAACTCACCGCAGAGGCGTTCGAACAGGGCGGCGGCCCGCTCCTGGCCGCCGGGCTGGCAGCCGGCGCGCTGACGTTCTTCACCGGCAATCGATGGCTCCACACGCATGGCACCAAGCGGAGGCGCCTCACCGTGAAGGAGCAGGGGAGCCAGGGTCAAGGACTGTCCATCGTTCTCGGCGCGATGCTGGACGGCATCCCCGAGTCGGTCGTCCTGGGCGCTTCCCTGATCGGCGGCGGAGCCGTCTCTCCGGCATTCCTGGTCGCCGTCCTGCTGTCGAACGTGCCGGAGGGGTTCTCCGCCTCCGCCGACCTCCACCAGGAAGGGCGTTCGTCACGCTGGATCCTTGGCCTGTGGTTCGCGGTGGTGCTGGTGTCTGCGACTTCGGCCGCGCTTGCGTTCCTCCTCCTCGACGAGGCCGGACCCGCCGTCCCGTTCGTCCAGGCTCTTGCCGCCGGCGGCCTGCTCACCATGCTGGTGGACACCATGATCCCGGAGGCATTCGAGGACGGCGGCGACCTCGCTGGCCTGGTCACCGTGTTCGGATTCACGCTCGCCTTCCTGCTGTCAGCCCTGACCTGACCGGGCGTATGCTGGCCGCGGCGATGCGCGGTCGGATTTCAATCCTCGCGGTAACTCTCCTCGTCGCCGGCTGCCAATCACAGACCCCGTCCGGGTCGGCGTCGCCCTCGAGCACCGCCAGCGAAACCCAGAGCGCCGCACCCTCGGTCGCAGCCAGCGCGACCGATCCGGGGCCTGCGGCATGGTCGGAGACGGGTTCGTTCAATGACACCGGCGGCTTCTCCCTGGTCATCGACATCGCCCAGAACGGCACCGTGGTCGTGGCGGTCGGCACGCAGTACGTGGCTCCGATCCCGAACTTCGGCTTCCCGCCGGACCACGACGGACGGCTCTGGATCTCGGAGGATGGGTACACCTGGTCAGACGCCGCGCCGGCCGGGGTCTTCGACGGCGTCTCCCTGAATCAGGTGCTCGCCACGCCGGCCGGTGGCTTCGTGGCGTTTGGATTCGGTCCGGCTCAGCGCGCCTGGGGGTCCGCGGACGGCGAGACCTGGACGGAGATCCCGAGTCCATTCCCGGCCAACTCAACGGTCACGAGTCTCGCGTCGGGTGCCCAGGGATACCTGACCCTCGTCGATGGCCCGGCGCGCCAGCTGTGGTTCTCCGGTGACGGTGCCGCATGGGCAGCCACCTATGCGCTGGCCGACCAGGCCGTCTCCATCGGTGCCGGCGACGAGGGCTTCGCCGTGGCCGGAACGGCGAACCCGGGCACTGCGCAGGCCGCGCCGTTCGGGATCGCGTCGTCCGATGGATCCGGCTGGGTGCCGGCGGCGACGCCACCGTCAGTGGCTTCCGGGGCCGTGCACGTGGCCCCGCACGCGGGCGACTGGTATGCGATGGCGAACGGCGACCTGACGGCGACCACGCCGGTCTCGTTCTCGGCCAACGGCCTGGATTGGGCGCAGTCGGGTTCGATGCCGCTGGCCGAGGTTCAGGCGGACGCGACAACCACCTGCCGTGAGTTCGTCACCGCCCTCCATGGTTCCACGCCATGGCTGGTCGCGACCTCGCGACTTTCGTTCCCGTGCAGCGAAGGCGGCTTCGTCGTCCATGGAACACAGCGGGCATCAACCGATGGCACGACCTGGACAGACCTGCCATTCGCTGCCGGAACCCCAGGTCAGACGGGATCGGGCTCGGCCGTCTTCGCCACCGTCATGGTGAATGGCCGCCTTGTCCTGGCCGGCCAGTCCAACAGCGCGGCCACGTTCTGGATCGGCGAATAGCCGGCGGGTCACAGGTACAGCGGTCGCCCTCGAATTCGAAGCCTATGATCGGTCGGTGACGACCAGAGCCGAGCCCCGATCCGGCCCGCGAACCGTCCGCGCGCCACGCGGAACGGAGCTGTCGACCAAGGGCTGGCAGCAGGAAGCCGCCCTCCGGATGCTCATGAACAACCTCGATCCGGACGTGGCCGAGGATCCCGACCACTTGATCGTGTACGGCGGCACCGGACGCGCGGCACGCTCGTGGGAGGCCTTCGACGCCATCGTCCGCGAGCTCAGACGGCTCGAGAACGACGAGACGCTGCTCATCCAGAGCGGGAAGCCGGTCGGCGTCTTTCGCACCACCCCGGATGCGCCGAGGGTCCTCATCGCGAACGCGCTCCTCGTCCCCCACTGGGCGACCTGGGAGAACTTCCGCGAGCTCGAGCGGGCCGGCCTGACGATGTACGGCCAGATGACCGCCGGGTCGTGGATCTACATCGCGACCCAGGGAATCATCCAGGGCACGTACGAGACGTTCGCCGAGTGCGGGCGGCAGCATTTCGGCGGCTCGCTGCGCGGGACGGCGACCCTCACCGCGGGGCTGGGCGGGATGGGTGGTGCGCAGCCGCTGGCCGTGACCATGAACGAGGGTGCGGTGCTGGCCATCGAGGTCGACCCGGCACGGGCGGAGCGCCGGCACGTCGCCGGTTACGTGGACGAGGTGACGACCGATCTCGACGACGCCCTTGCAAAGGTGGATGGCTGGCGAGCCCGCGGCGAGGCGCGGAGCATCGCGCTGGTGGCCAACGCCGCCGACGTGGAGCCGGAGCTCGTGCGCCGCGGCTGGCGCCCGGACGTGGTCACCGACCAGACATCCGCGCATGACCCCCTCGGCGGCTACGTGCCCGGGGGCATCGGCCTGCCAGACGCCCTGGCCCTCCGCGAAGCCAGCCCGGACGAGTACGTCGCGCGGGCGAAGGCCTCCATCGCCGACCACGTGCGGGCGATGCTCGCCTTCCAGCAGGCCGGGTCGGTCGTCTTCGACTACGGCAACAACATCCGCGCCTTCGCGCGGGAAGCCGGCGTGGCCGACGCCTTCGCCATCCCGGGCTTTGTCCCGGCCTTCATCCGGCCCCTCTTCTGCGAGGGCAAGGGCCCGTTCCGCTGGGCCGCGCTGTCGGGCGATCCGAACGACATCCTGAAGACCGATGCCGCTCTCGCCGAGCTCTTCCCGGACGATGCCTCCCTCCAGCGCTGGCTGCGCCTCGCCGAGGGGAAGGTCCCGTTCCAGGGCCTGCCCGCCCGGATCTGCTGGCTGGGCTACGGCGAGCGGGCCCGAGCTGGCCTTCGGATCAACGACATGGTCCGCTCCGGCGAGCTGGCCGCGCCCATCGTCATCGGTCGCGACCACCTCGACGCGGGGAGCGTGGCCAGCCCGTATCGCGAGACGGAGGGCATGCGCGACGGGTCGGACGCGATCGCGGACTGGCCGGTCCTCAACGCCCTGCTGAACACGGCGGCCGGCGCCACCTGGGTCAGCGTCCACCACGGTGGTGGGGTGGGGATCGGCTACTCGCTCCACGCGGGAATGGTCATCGTCGCCGACGGGACCGATGCGGCCGCGGCCCGGCTGGAACGGGTCCTGACCACGGACCCCGGGATGGGCGTCATCCGCCACGCGGACGCGGGCTACGAGCGCGCGCTGGAGGTCGCCCGCGAGCGCGGTGTACGAGTACCGATGGCCGAGGGCGAGGCCTGACTTCCGGACCCCATCCGCGCAGGTGGCGTTGCCGCATAATCGGGACGCTCTGATCCACTCCCACAAGGAGACCTTCGTGCGCCATCGCTCGCCCATTGCCCTCGTCTCGGTTGCCCTGTTCGTCGCCGCCTGCGCGAGCCCGGGAACCGGTGGGATGACCTCCGTCTTCGACCTCGCCAATGGCCAGTGCTTCAACGACGCCGGCGAGACGATCGTCGACGAGGTCGAGGTCGTGGATTGCGCAAACGCCCATGACTACGAGATCTACGCCGTTGATGACTACCCCGCCGAATCGGGCGCCGACTACGTGGGCGAAGAGGAGATCGGGACCTTCGTTCAGACCACCTGCCTGGACGGCTTCGAAGAGTTCGTGGGGATGACCTACGAGGAGTCGGAGTTGGACATCTACTACCTCGCCCCGACCGAGGATTCGTGGGGCAGCGGTGACCGCGAGGTCCTCTGCGCGGCGTACCTTCCGAGCGATACCGGAGATCCGGAGCCGGTCGAAGGAACGCTGGAGGGAAGCAACCGCTAGGGCGAGACCACCAGGTCCGGCGTAAGACTCGCCGGCGAAGGGGCGCCGGCCAGGGCCATCGCGAGCTCGATCTCCGCGGTCAGCAGGTCCAGCACACGGCCCACGCCGGCCTCGCCGTCGACGGCCAGCCCCCATAGCGTGGGACGGCCGATGCCGACGGCCGTGGCGCCCAACGCGAGCGCGATCACGACATCGGAGCCGCGTCGGACGCCACCGTCCAGGAGCACCGGAACGCGGCCGCCGACCGCCTGCAGCACCGCCGGCAGCGCTTCAAGGCTGGCAATCGCGCCGTCCAGCTGTCTTCCGCCGTGGTTGCTGACCTGGATGGCCGCCACGCCGTGCTCGACCGCCATCCGCGCGTCGTCGGGGTGGAGGATGCCCTTGATCACGACCGGGCGGCCGAAGCCGGTCAGCCACGCCACATCGTCCCAGGTGATGCGCTCGACGAATGGGACGCTCAGCCCGTGCTCGGTGGGAACGCCGGCCGCGACCGCGGGGTTCGGGACGTGGATATCGTCGGGGATGGCGAACCGATCGCGGATGTCGCGCTCGCGACGCCCGATGCGGGGCAGGTCGACGGTCAGCACCATCGCCTCGTAGCCCGAGGCGATCGCCCGCTCGACGAGGGCGCGCCGGGCGCCTGGATCGGCGAGCAGGTAGACCTGGAACCAGCGAGGCCCGCCGATCTCGGCCACCGCCGCGAGGTCGGTGCTCGACGAGGTGGACAGGGTCATCGTGATCCCGCGGGCCGCCGCCGCGCGGGCGGTGCCCAGCTCCCCGTCGGGGTGGGCCATGAGGTGGAAGGCGGTCGGACATAGGAACAGGGGCGAGGGCCAGCGACGGCCGAGGACTTCCACCATGGTGTCGACGGTGGACACGTCGCGAAGGACGCGGGGCACGATCCATCGGCGATCGAATGCGGCGCGGTTCTCGGTCAGCGTCCGCTCGTCGTTCGCGCCGCCTCGGTAGTAGGCGAGCGCCCCGGCCGGCAGGCGCGCAACCGCGGCCTGCTCATAGTCGTGGAGGTTGATCAGGGTCGGGTCGTCAACCGTTTCGGGCTGGAATCCGGCCAGCGCCGGCCGCGCCGGCTCGCTCATCGCGCCCCGACCGCGGACCGGGAAGTCTTGCGGGTATCCACCGACCGATGGTAGCGCGGGCGGGTTCGGGGAGCCGAGTGGCGGGTAGCATCGCGGGCATGTCGTTCGACCCCTCTGCGCCGCTCCCCGGCGCCCCCGACCCGTGGGCAGGATCCGAGATGCCGGCGCTGCGCGACGGCCCCCCGTGGGCGATGACCGAGATGATCGCGTCCGAGCCGGCACTGGCCGGCCGGCTCGTTCCGAGACTGACCGCCGATCCGGCGCTCGGGCGGGTGGCCGACGCGGTCCGCGAGGCGGCGGCTCGCGGCGAGACGATCACGGTCACTGGCTGCGGCACGAGCCATCACGCCGCCCTCGCGATCGCGAGCCTCATCCGAGGTGGGTTGGCCGACAACGGTCAGCGGACCGATGGCGTTCGTGCCGCTCAGGCCTTTGAGCTGACGGGCTCCCCACCAACGCCCGGGGTGGTGATTGCGGTCTCGCACGAGGGTGGGACCGAGGCGACGAACCGATCCCTCGCGCACGCCGGCGGTCGCGACGCGCCGACGGCGCTGATCACCGTCAGCGACCGCTCGCCCGGGGCGGCCCTGGCTCGTGACGTGCTCACCACTGGGGAGCAGGACCAGTCGTGGTGCCATACAGTGGGCTACCTCTCGCCCCTCGTCGTGGGCGCTTGCTTGCGCGCCGCCGTGCGCGGGGAGACGCTCAGTGCCCACGCGGTGGCCGACCAGGTGGCGGCCGGATCCGATTCGTCCGCCGCGGAGGGGGCCGCCGCCGCACTGGCCGGCGCGGATCGGCTCCTGATCGTGGGCTCCGGCGCAGACTGGGCGGCCGCC
>DASYGU010000068.1:0-1773 GCA_035999355.1 Candidatus Limnocylindria bacterium
CCACGGCGCTTGGCCTGCTGCCCGCAATCCTGTACCCGACCCGATTCCCGCCACGCTCGGTGTGGGACATGGCGCACTTGGCCTCGACGTCGGTCCTGCACCCGACCATCCGGCGCCAGTACGGCCTGATCTGGAACCGGCGTCGCGAGCAGGGGGTGGGCCGGCTGGCTGCCGCCAGTCGTCGGATCGTGCCCGTTCTGCCGCCCGCGGTTCGGTATGTGCCGCCGGCCCGGGCCGTCCAGCTGCCCCGTCTATCATGGCCGCGCACCGGCGCCATCCGCCCATCGAGCGCCGATCTCAGCGCTGAGTGATGTCCCGATTCACGACCCTCGCCGCGGTCGCCGTGGCCATGACCTTCCTGCTGGTGGTGGTCGGCGCCATCGTGCGCGCCACCGAGTCAGGGCTTGGCTGCCCGGAATGGCCGACCTGCCACGGGTCGTGGATCCCGCCATTTGACGATCCCCACGCGATCATCGAGTGGAGCCACCGGACCGTGGCCGCCCTCACCGGTGCCGTGGTCGCCCTCCTCGCCCTCGTGGCCATCCTCCGCCATCGTGATCGGCCGGCCCTGGTCATCGGTAGCGTGGCCGCCGCCGGCCTGGTCGTCTTCCAGGCGTGGCTGGGCAAGATCACGGTCGAGACCGACCTTTCCGGCGAGATCGTGACCGCCCATCTGGCGACCGCCATGGCGCTTTTCGCGCTCGTGCTCTTCGTGGGGGTCCGCAGCCGATACCCGCGCCAGCTGTCCGCGTCGGGTGGATGGAGCCCCTTCACGATCCTCGCGGCGCTCGCGGCGCTCGCGACCTACGGCCTCATGCTGCTCGGGTCGCACGTGACCGCGACCGGGACGGCGCTCGTCTTCGACGACTGGCCGTTCATGGACGGCGGCCTCCTCCCGACCCTGGATCCCGGCGTCCTGCCCCACGTCCTGCACCGCTGGGCGACGATCGCGGTCGGCCTGCTGGTCGCCGGCGTGGTGGTGACCGCCCGTCGCGGCCGGGAGCCGGCCCCGCTGCCGGCCATGGCCACCACTGCCGGGATCCTGTACGTGGTCCAGATCGCGGTCGGCGGCGCACAGGTCCTCACCGGTCTCGCGCCATGGACCCAGGTCGCGCACGTCGCGCTGGCGGCCGGCATCTTCGGGTTGCTGACCGCGCTGGCCGTGACCGCGCACTACCTGGGCCGGCTGGCGGCCACGTCCGTCGCGGAGGGCGAGCCGCGGGCACAGGCCCGGACAGATGTCCTGCGCGCCTACGTGGCGCTGACCAAGCCGCGGATCATCGAGCTCCTGCTCGTGACCACGGTCCCGACCATGGTCCTGGCCCAGGGCGGGATCCCGCCCATCCCGTTGATCGGCGCGGTGCTGATCGGCGGGACGCTGGCTGCCGGTGGCGCGAACGCGATCAACCAGTACCTCGATCGGGATATCGACGAGCGGATGCGTCGAACCCGCAATCGACCCCTGCCGCGTCACGCCGTGGAGCCGACCGCCGCCCTCGTCTTCGGCCTCGTCCTCAGCGTCGTGTCGTTCGCCTGGCTGACCGTCACCGTCAACCTGCTCAGCGCGATCCTGGCCGCCAGCGCGATCGTGTTCTATGCGGTCGTCTACACCGCCGTCCTGAAGCGGTCCACGCCCCAGAACATCGTCATCGGCGGCGCCGCCGGATGCGTGCCCGTGCTCGTCGCATGGGCCGCGGTCACCAACACGGTTGCGCTGCCCGCGATCGTCCTGTTCGCGGTGATCTTCGTCTGGACCCCACCCCATTTCTGGGC
>DASYGU010000286.1:0-20537 GCA_035999355.1 Candidatus Limnocylindria bacterium
CGAGTTCACCGAGGCCGTGGACCGCGTCATCGCGGGTCCCGAGCGACGGAGCCGGATCATCACCGAGGACGAGAAGAAGATCATCGCCTACCACGAGGGCGGCCACGCCGTGGTCCAGCGCGTGCTCCCCAAATGCGACCCGGTGACCAAGGTGACCATCATCTCGCGCGGGATGGCCCTGGGCTACACGATGAGCCTGCCACAGGAGGACCGCTACCTGCACTCCAAGACCGAGTTCGAGGACAAGATCGCGGGCATGCTCGGCGGGCACGTCTCCGAGGAGCTCGTGTTCGGCGACACGACGACCGGCGCGAGCAACGACATCGAGAAAGCCACCAACCTGGCCCGCGCGATGGTCACCCAGTACGGCATGAGCGAGGCGCTCGGGCCACTCGCATTCGGCAAGAAAGAGGAGATGATCTTCCTCGGCCGCGAGATCAGCGAGCAGCGCAACTACTCCGACGAGGTCGCGGCCAAGATCGACGCGGAGGTCCGCGCGATCATTGACCAGGCATACGCTCGGGCCCGCACTGCCCTGACCGAGCACCGTGCCGTCCTCGACCGCCTGGCCGACCTCCTGGTCGAGAAAGAGACGATCGAGGCCGCCGAGTTCGAGTCGCTGTGGGAAGGCGTTCTGCCGCCGCGCAACATCGGGGGCCCCACGCCGGTCGGCGCGGCTGCCGGTGACGACGCGCCGGAGCCAGCTGGCGAGGACGCCAAGCCCACCCCACGTCGCCGGCGCGGTCCGGCGCCGCAGCCCGCCTGATCCTCCCGTTCGGCGCGTCTGCGTCGGCACCCGTCGTCGATTGGGACGGCGCTAGTCCTATCGGCCCATTCCGCATCCGGAAACGGTGGTCGTATACTCGCGGCCGGTGCGTCCGGGCACCTGTCCGGAACATCGAATCACAGCGAGGCCGACGCTCCCCATGATCGACGAATCGCCCGCCCCGCAGGCCGCTGAAGCGGACTGGAAGCTCGAGGCCAACGGCGTTGCGCTGGATCCGCGCAGCGCGCTCGAGGTGCTCACCAACCTCAATGAGCGCGTGGCCGAGGGCAGGGTTGGGGACCTCCAGCCGGTTGCCACTGGCTTCGTTCCGTTCGACAAGGCCATCGGTGGCGGGCTGCGCTCTGGCGAGCTGCTGCTGATTGGCGGCGCCCAGGGTTCGGGCAAGACGACCCTCGCGCTCCAGATGGCTCGCAACATGGCCGCCTCCGGCCAGGCCACGGTCCTGTACGTCTGCTTCGAGCACGAGGAGGACTACCTCGTCCAGCGGATGATCGCGATGGAGTCCGCACTGGCCACCCTGCCCAAGAAGACCGGCGCGGTGAAGATCCAGGACGTTCGCCAGGAGGTGCTCTCCACCTTCGAGGCCGCCGCCGAGGCGGGCCAGGTCGCGAAGCTCGGCGCAAACCCACGGCTCCGGCCCAGCCTCGAGCGGATCGCGCGCTACGGCAACTCGATGTACCTCATGCGCGGCACCGCCACCGACAGCACGATCGAGAACCTCCGGGCCCTGGTCGAGGCACGGCGCGGCGACGACGGGCGGCGCCTGGTCCTGTTCGTCGACTACCTCCAGAAGGTGCCGGTCCTGCCCGAACCGCCAGACGAGACCGAGAAGGTCACCCGGGTCGTGAACGGGCTCAAGGACATCGCCCTCGCCTGCGAGATCGGCGTGGTGGCGATCGTGGCCGCCGACCGCGAGGGCCTGAAGGCCAAGCGGCTTCGGAACCATCACCTGCGTGGCAGCTCGGCGATCAACTACGAGGCCGATATCATCCTGATCCTGAACGACAAGTACAACATCGTGGCCAAGGTCAACATCGAGTTCAACCCGTACCAGGCCCAGCGCTATCGGGACTGGGTAGTGGCCACCGTGGAGAAGAACCGCGGCGGACAGGACAACGTCGACCTGGAGTGGCAGAAGCTCTTTCAGTACAGCTGCTTCGATCCGAACGGTCGGGTCACGGCTGAGAAACTGATTGAAGAGCGCCTCTACACCGAATAGGACGGCGTTCGCGCCATGGATGCCTACCGGGTCCTGCAGGTCACGCCCGAATGCGAGGACGAGGTCATTCATGGCGCATTCCGTGCGCTGGCCATGAAGTACCACCCGGACCGCGATGGCACCCAGTTCGCGGCGCGGCGGATGGCCGAGCTGAATCAGGCCTACGCACTCGTTCGCAACCCTCAACTGCGAGCGCGACATGACGCCGCCCGTCGTCGCGCCGCCATTCCCGAGGCCACCCGCACCGGCGGACCCGCTCCAGTTGCGCCACCTCGCGCCGCAGCGGCCGGCACCCGGATCGCCTTCGGCCGGTATGCCGGCTGGACGCTCCGGGATCTTGCGCGCCAGGACCCCGATTACCTCCGCTGGCTCTCGCGCCATTCCTCGGGAATTCGCTACCGGACCGAGATCTACCAGATCCTCACCAAGCAGGAGCCCAGCGTCGCCTAGGCTGTGTCACGTGGGCCTGCGTCAACGGTGACCAATCCCGTTCGTGCCGTGTTCCTCGACGTCGGCGAGACGCTCATGCGCCCGAATCCGAGCTGGGAGCACGTCTACGCGGGCGTCTTCACCGACTGGGGCGTGCCGGTCGAGATGGCCGAGCTCCAGGTTGCGCTCCATGCCGTGTACCAAAGTGGGGGATACGGCTTTGACGGCAGCGTGGAGCCGAGTCCCGAGCAAAGTCATCGGCGGCTGGTCGAGATGGACAAATGGGCGTTCGACCAGATCGGTCTGGACCCGATGCCAGACGGCTTCTTCGAGGATCTGGCCGCCCGCTTCCAGGATCCCGCCACGTGGCAGGTGTTCGCCGACGTCCGGCCCGCGATGGAGGGCCTAAGAAGTCGGGGCCTGATCCTGGGGGTGGTATCCAACTGGGCCTGGCAGCTGCCGGAGCTGCTCGACGGGCTTGGCCTGGGGCCGATGCTCGACTTCGTCGCCGCCAGCGCGCGGATCGGGTACGACAAGCCCCACCCGGGGATCTTCCAGTGGGCCCTGGACCGCGCCGGCGTGCCATCCGAAACGGTCGTCCACGTCGGGGACCACCTGGATGCGGACGTGGCCGGCGCCCGAGGGGTCGGCATCGACGCGGTGTTGGTCGATCGCCGGGGCCGCTACGACCCTCCGCCGGACGGCGTGCCCGTGGTGACGTCGCTCGAAGGCCTCCTGCCGCTCATCGATGCTCGCCTCGCCTGAGGCGTGGCGCTGCTTCGTGGCCGTCCCGGTCCCGGCGGCCATCCGCTCCGTGCTCGAGCCGGCGGTCGCCGCCTGGCGCGCCGAATCCGGGGCGCCAGACCTCCGGTGGACCGATCCCGACGGCTGGCACGTGACCCTCGCCTTTCTGGGTCCGACCGAACCGAACGTCGTTCCCGGGCTGGAAGACGCCCTGGGGCGCGCGGTCCTGCCCTTCCCGCCACCCCGGTTCGCGACCGGGCGCCTGGGTGCCTTTCCCCGCGCCCAGGCCGCTCAGAGCATCTGGCTCGGGCTCGACGATCCATCCGGTGTCCTGGGGCAGCTCGCGACCGCGGTCCAGGCTGCCGTGCTGGAGCCTGATCGCCGGCGACCGCTCCGTGCCCACCTGACCATCGGACGCAGCCGAGCTCGGCGCGGCGAGCCGCTGGGTGGATGGCTCGAGTCCCGGATGGTGCCCACGGTCGATGTCGTCGTCCACGACGTGGTCCTGTACCGCAGCCATCTCGGCCGTGGGCCGGCCCGCTACGAGGAGGTTGCGCGCATCCCCGTGGGCGGTGCAGGATCGGCCCGTGGATGAGAAGCCGCCCCGACCGCCCCGAGCATCGGTGGTGGCGGTCATTGGGGACGGCGATCCCCGTGGTCCGGACGCCGACCGAGTCCTCGACTGGGCCGAGGAAGTGGGTCAGCTCCTGGGTCGGGCTGGCGCGACGGTGGTGACCGGAGGACTGGGAGGCGTGATGCGCGCGGCATCCAAGGGCGCCGCCGCGGCCGGCGGTCTGACCATTGGCATCCTGCCCGGCTCGGACGCCGACGAAGCGAACGAGTATGTGAAGCTGCCCATTGCCACCGGCCTGGGCGTGGTCCGCAACCTGGTCGTCGTCACGGCCGCCGATGCCGTGCTCGCCGTGGGCGGCCGACACGGCACCCTGTCGGAGATCGGTCTCGCCCTGCGAATGGGCCGCAACGTGGTCGCCCTCGGGTCGTGGCGGGTCGAGTCCGACCAACGCATCGGCGGGCCCCGACTGCACCGCGCCCGGGATCCGCGTGAGGCCGCCCAGCTGGCACTCGAGCTCGCGGCCGCCGGGCCGATCCAGCCCGCCTGACGAGGTCGGCTCACCGGTGGTCGAGCGGGTCCTCGTCCTGGCTCGCGAGCACGTCCCGGGGGGATGCGACTTCCTGGGCCTGCGAGCCGGGTCCACCGACGAGCTGGCCGCATTGCGCGACGCGATTCGGAAACACGGTCGGTGGGTTGACCGCCCGATCGCCGAGGACGATCCCTCCGCCAAGCAGGTCATCCCGTATGTCGTCGTTCGCGACCGGTCGACCCACCCCGAGCGCGTGTTCCTCATGGAGCGCACCGCCGCCGGCGGCGACCCGCGGCTCTACAGCCGGGCGTCGATCGGGGTCGGCGGTCACCTCAATCCGCCGGATAGCGCGTCGGACGATGCGCGGGATCCGCTCACCGCGGGTCTCCACCGCGAGTGGCAGGAGGAGCTGGTCGCCGACTGGGATCCCGAATTCATGCTGGTCGGGTTCCTGAACGACGACCGCAACCCGGTTGGCGCGGTTCACCTGGGCGTCGTCTTCGTGGTGGAGGCCGCGGGGCGCTCGATCGAGGTCCGTGAGCGAGACAAGCTGTCAGGCCGGCTGGCGACGCTCGACGAACTGGGCGCGGCGTGGCCCCGGCTCGAGACCTGGTCCCAGCTGGTGGGAGAGGCGCTGTGGGGGCAACCCATGGGGTGATCGGCGCCTGCCTGGGGCACGCCTATACTCGAAACGTGGCAGGCCTCCGCCGCGGCGTACTCGGTGCCCTTGTCCTGCTTGGTCTGGCGGGATCGGCCGCGGCGGGCCAGGAGCCGGTCGCCGAGATCGAGCTCCATGGGGTCATCGACCAGGTCAACGCCGCCTTCATCGAAGAGGCGGTCGCGGCCGCGTCGGACGCCGGTGCGGTGGCGGTCCTGCTCAAGATCGACTCGCCCGGCGGCGAGCTGACCAGCACCGATCGGATCCTGCAGGCCATCCTCAACAGCGACATCCCGGTCATCACCTGGGTCACGCCATCGGGCGGGCAGGCGGCGTCGGCGGCCACCTTCGTGACGCTCGCCGGTGACGTGGCAGCCATGGCACCGCTGACCACGATCGGCTCAGCGTCGGTCGTGGGCTCGGGTGGCGAGGAGCTGCCCGAGACGCTGGCCCGCAAGATCACGAACGACCTGGTGGCCAAGATCCGCGGGCTGGCCGACGCCCATGGTCGGAACGCCGACTGGGCCGAATCGGCCGTGCGGGACGCGTCCAACATCGGAGCCGAGGAGGCGGCATCGCTCGAGCCCCCCGTCGTCGACCTCGTGGCCGAGACCACGGATGAGCTGTTCGCGGCGATCGACACCGGGGAGCGGTCAGACGGGTACGCCTACCACTTCAACGAGGAGCCGCTCCCCGAGCTGAGCGGTCGCCCGCTGATGACGATCTCGATGAACGTGGGTCAGGAGCTGCTCCATATCCTGAGTGACCCGAACATCGCGTTCCTGCTGTTCACGATCGGCTTCTACGGGATCCTGGCCGAGCTGTTCCATCCGAACTTCCTGTCGGGGATCGTGGGTGCGATTGCCATCGTCCTGGCGTTCATCGGCTCGAACAGCCTTCCGCTCAACGTGGGCGGCCTGATCCTGATCGCGATCGGCCTGGGGCTCTTCGCGCTCGAGCTGTTCGTGCCCTCATACGGGCTGCTCACGGTGGGCGGGATCATCGCCTTCCTGCTCGGCGCGTTCGCCCTGTACACCGGCGTGGACGGGACCGATGCGATCCAGGTCGAGCTGAACCCGCTGCTCGTGATGCTCCCGCTCGTGCTCGCGATCGGGGTCATCGTCCTCGTCGCCCGCGGCCTGGTGGACGTTCGCCGCCGGTCGGCACCGACCGCACCGATGCATGCGCTTTTGGGCGCGACCGGGATTGCCTCGACGCCGATCGCGCCAACCGGCATTGTTATGGCGCATGGTGAAGCCTGGACGGCGCGCAGCAGGCGGGGGTCCATTCGGCCGGGCGAAAGCCTGACCGTGGTGGGCGTGGATGGACTGGAATTGATCGTCGAGCCAGCCGGCGGCCGAGTCGACCCGCCCAACGAGAAGGAGTAATCGATGGAGTTCCTGATTCCGCTCGCGATCGTGATCATCGCCCTCGCGATCGTGCTGTGGCTGATCTTCAGCGTTGTCCACATCGTCCGTGAGTACGAGCGCCTGGTCGTCTTCTTCCTCGGACGGTTGCAGGGGGCCAAGGGACCGGGCCTGGTGCTCCTCATCCCCGTCATTCAGCAGGCCGTCAAGGTGGACCTCCGGGAGAGCTTCCTCGAGATCCCCCAGCAGAGCTGCATCACGAAGGACAACGCCCCGATCAGCATCGACTTCCTCGTCTACTCCAAGGTGTTCGAGCCGATGATCACGGTCACCGCCGTGACCGACTTCACCGGCGCTTCCCAGGCGCTGGCGGCCACCACCCTGCGGGCCGTGATCGGTGATATCCCGCTCGACGACGTGCTGGCCAAGCGCGAGGAGATCAATCACATCCTCCGGGCCAAGCTCGACGAGGTGACCGAGCGCTGGGGGGTGAAGATCACGAGCGTGGAGATCCGGGAGATTCAGCCGCCGCGTGACATCCAGGATGCGATGAACCGCCAGATGAGCGCTGAGCGCAACCGTCGTGCGGTCATCACGGAGTCCGAGGGCACCCGGCAGGCATCGATCAACGTGGCCGAGGGAGACAAGCAGAGCACCGTGCTCCGAGCCGAGGGCGACAAGCAAAGCGCCATCCTCCGGGCGGAGGGCGAGCGGCAGGCCCAGGCTCTGCGAGCCGAAGGGTTCGGAACCGCGCTGACCACGATCTTCGGCGCCGCGAGCGGCGTCGACGAGAAGACGATGCAGATCCAGTACCTCGAGGTCCTGCGCAGCCTCGCGGCGTCCGAGAGCAAGACCTGGATCGTGCCGATGGAGGTGACCGAGCTGACTCGCCGGATCTCGGCCACATTGGCCGGCGGGGGAGACGAGCGCTGAGCGGCGATCGATCGCGAGGTCGGGGCCTGCTGACGGCGGCCGGCGCCCTGGTCGGGGCGCTGACCGCCGGCTATCTGGGCTACGTCGGCGTCGTCGGCTCGCGCCGGGTGGTGACCCCGTCGCTGCACGCGGTCGACGAGCTCGAGGGCCTGCCCGGCACGCCGGGCGAGCTGGGCTTCCCACACGAGGCGGTTCGGTTCACGACCGATGACGGCGTGACGCTCGACGGGTGGCTCATCGCGGCCGAGCGCGACACGCGGGCCGCGGTGATCCTGCTCCACGGTTTCTCGTGGCACCGTGTGCCATGGCTGTCGATGTTCGTGCCGTGGCTCCGCGAGCGGTACCACGTGCTCCAGTTCGACTTCCGCGGCCATGGCGCCTCCGATCCGGCCGCCACCACCCTGGGAACGGCGGAGCGACGGGACGTCGCGGCGGCCGTCCGCCTGCTCGAGGGCCGGGGCCTGGGACCGATCGCGCTGTACGGCATCAGCATGGGCGGGGCAACCGCGATCCTGGCCGGTGCCGAGCTGCCGGTCGCCGCGGTCGTTGCCGACGCCGCCTATGCCGACATCCGGAACCCGATCGCCAACCGCATGCGCGAGGGGCGCCTGCCGTTGCCTGGCCTCGGGTCGCGGCTAGTCGTGGCCGGCGCCGCGCTGCGGGCTCGAACCCGCCTCATCTCGCCCATCGACCGGGTCGCGGACCTTTCCCCTCGTGGCCTGCTGCTGATCGCACCACGCGAGGATCGCCTGGTCGACTGGCAGCAGTCGGTCCGACTGCATGAGGCCGCGGGGGAACCCAAGGAGCTGCACGTGGTGAACGGGGCCGCGCACGGCGAGGCGCGGATGGTCGCCGGGGCGGAGTACGAGCACTGGGTCCTCGACTTCCTGGAGCGTCACCTTGACGTCGAGCCGGCCACCCGCGGAGCGCAGAAGGGGGCGGGCGGCCGACTATAATTCCGCCACCCGCGCCGGGCGAACCACCGGACCGGCCGGGCTCTCGCGAGGGCCCATGGCAGTCAAGGTCCTGGTCGTCGACGACGACCTCAACATCCAGCGCGTCCTGAGCTTCACCCTCAAGCAGGAGGGGTTCGACGTCATCCTCGCCGGCGACGGCGAGACCGGTGTCGCCCTGGCCGCCGAGCAGGTTCCAGATCTCATCCTCATGGACGCGGTCCTGCCCGGCATCGACGGTTACCAGGCCATCGCCCAGATCCGGGGCGCGGAGCCCGCGGGCCGGCGGGCACCGATCCTGCTGCTCACCACCGAGGCCGACGTCGTCCAGCGGGTCAAGGGCCTGCGCGCGGGCGCCGATGACGACATCGTCAAGCCTTTCCACCCCGCCGAGCTCATGGCGCGGATCCGGGCGCTGCTGGCCCGGAGCGGGTTGGGCGGACCCCGAGCCGGCTCGGTGCAGGCGACCCTCCGCAGGGTCATCGTGTTCTACGGAGCCAAGGGCGGGGTCGGCAACACGACGCTCGCGATCAACACCGCCATCGCGCTCGCGTCCGAGCACAAGCGACGGGTTGCGCTGATCGACGCGAACCTGCAGTTCGGAGACCTGCGCGTGTTCCTCGACCTGAAGCTGGACACGGCCTCGATCGTGAATGCCATCTCGGAGCCCGAGCTGGACACCGATCTCCTGCGGCGCCTGATGGTGTCGCACTCGTCCGGCATCGACCTGTTGCTGGCTCCGGCGGTTCCCGAGCAGGCCGACGTCGTGATGGATAGCCATCGGGCGTCGCCCGAGGCGCTGACCCATATCATCGAGCTCATGCGGGGGATGTACGACTACACCGTCATCGATGCGGCCCGCAGCCTGGATCACGTGACGATCCACCTGTTCGACGAGGCGGATGTCGTCTACGTCGTGCTCACCGCCGACCTGTCGTGCCTGAAGAACGTCCAGCTCGTGCTCAAGACGATGACCGAGCTGGGCTATCCGCGCGACAAGATCCAGCTCGTCCTGAACCGCTCAAACGCGTTCACGGGGATCAACATCGCCAACGCCGAGAGCGTGCTGGGGCGACCCATCGGGCACAAGCTCATCAACGAGTACCGGGGCGCCATCGGTGCGCTGAACTCGGGCGCCCCGTTCATGATCAGCCGACCGGGGAGCCCGCTGGCCAAGGCCGTGAGCGACTTCGCCGTATCGGTGGACAAGGAGCTCTCGGTCGTCGAATCCGAGGCTTGACAACCTCGGCCTAAGCGGCCCGTAACCCTCCGACCCGAGACTCGGCCCGCCGGTCGCCGCCGGATCAGGGAGGCGAGCAGGCGGCGCCGGCAAACCCTCTTCTCGACCGTGAGCGCCTCCCCGAGGTGGACCGTGCTGGCCGAGACGATGAGCGCATCCATACGTGGGGTCGAAGCTGTCCCCGTCCGCGTCGAGGTCGACGTCGCCTTCGGCCTGCCGGGCCTGACCATCGTGGGCCTGGCCGGAAGCGCCATTCAAGAGGCTCGGGAGCGCGTGCGAAGCGCGGTACGGAACAGCGGGTTCGAGGTGCCTGCCCGTCGGATAACGGTCAACCTGGCCCCGGCCGACCTGCCGAAGGAGGGCACCGCGTACGACCTCGCGATCGGGGTCGCGATGCTCGCCGCTTCGGGCCAGCTCGAGGCCGATCTGGCCCACACCGCCCTGCTGGGCGAGCTGGCGCTGGACGGGTCGCTGCGGCCGGTGGCGGGTACCCTGGCCCTGGTGGCGGCCGCCCGAGATGCGGGTCACCGGGCTGCGGTCGTCGCCCAGGGCGATGTCGTCGAGGCCGCGGCAGTGCCCGGGATCGCGGTCCACGGCGCGCGTTCTCTGGGCGACGCGGTCGCCCACCTGGCCGGCGTGCGGCCGCTGGCCGCGGCCACGCGGACGCCCCTGCCGCCCTGGTCCCTTCCCGAGGCCACCGTCGATCTGCGCGACGTCATCGGCCAGGGCGTGGGCCGCCGCGCGCTCGAGATTGCGCTGGCCGGTGGCCACAACCTCGCCCTCGTGGGCCCACCGGGCGTGGGCAAGACCCTGCTCCTGTCGTCCGTGCCGGGCCTCCTGCCGCCGCTCGACGATGACGAGGCCATCGAGGTCAGCCGGATTTACTCGATCGCCGGCCTCGTCGACCGCCAGGTCCCGTTGACCCGGGTTCGTCCCGTCCGAGCGCCCCACCACACGACCTCGACTCAGGCGCTGGTCGGCGGTGGAGAGCGGATCCGGCCCGGCGAGGCGAGCCTGGCCCATCGCGGGGCGCTGGTCCTGGACGAGCTCCTCCAGTTCCGAACGGATTCGCTCGACGCCCTCCGGCAGCCGCTGGAGTCTGGGCAGGTGACGATCGCCCGGGTCGAAGGCGCGCTGCGCCTGCCGGCGCGCTTCATGCTGCTGGCGGCCTTCAACCCCTGCCCCTGCGGGTGGCTCAACGCCCGGTCGCGGGCCTGCGCCTGTGACCCGGCGTCGGTCCAACGATACGACCGCCGCCTGTCGGGTCCACTGCGCGATCGCATCGACCTGTGGGTGATGATGGAGGAACCGCGACGGGTGGTGACCGATGCCGAAGCCGAGGACAGCGCGGTCGTGGCATCCCGGATCGGCGTTGCCTGGGATCGACAGCACGATCGGCAGGGTGCCCCGAACGGCACCCTGGGACCGGACGCGCTGGGCGCCGAGCGCGGCTTCGGGCCGGACGCCATTCGCAGCCTGACCCGGCTCGGCCGGGTCCTTCGGCTCTCGCCGCGTCGGGCGCACCGGGCCGCGTGGGTGGCGCGGACGATCGCCGACCTCCAGGGGAGCCCCGGCGTATCACCTGTTCACGTCGAAGAGGCCCTCCACTACCGCCCACCGGTCCCGGCGTGAGCGTCGCCGAGGCCGTTGGCCGCCTTGGAGCGTGGACCGGCCTGCCCCTCGACCAGCTCGATCCGGAGCGCGAGCGGCCGTACTGGATCGCGACGTCGCAGCTGCCCGGCATCGGCCCGGTCGCGATCGCGCGGATGCTGGCCCGAGCCGGCAGCCTGCGCGCCGCATGGCAGGGCGGGCTCGTCGAGCAGGCCGCGGCCGAGCTCCCGGCCGACGTGCGCGACCTGGCCGCGCAACATGTCCGATTCCTTCGCCAGCGCGGCGTCCCGCGCGCGGCTGCCGAGCTGGTGGCCCGCGGCCGCCCGCATGGCATCCGGCCGCTCACCGCGCTCGACGAGGACTACCCGCCATCCCTCCGCCACCTCGACCCGCGGCCCGCCGTCCTGTGGGCCGCGGGGGACCCGACCGCCTGGCAGACCACGACCGTGGCCGTCGTCGGCACCCGGCGGCCGAGCGGCTATGGCCGAGCCGCGGCGGAGGAGATCGGGGACGAGCTTGCCCGGGCGGGCGTGACCGTGATCAGTGGTCTCGCGGTCGGGGTCGATGCGGTGGCGCACACCGCGGCGGTGGCGGCCGGAGGTCGGAGCGTCGCCGTCCTCCCGTCCCCGATCGACCGGATCTACCCGCCCGCCAACCGCGACCTGGCGCACCGCCTGCGCGACGCCGGGGCGCTCCTGACCGAGGTTCCGCCGGGGCGCCGGATTGGGAGGCCGGACTTCGCGCGACGGAATCGGATCATCGCCGGCATGGCAGAGGCGGTCGTCGTCGTTGAGGCACCGGATCGGTCCGGGGCCCTGTTAACCGCCGCGGCGGCCATCGAGCTGGGCCGCGAGCTGTTCGCGGTGCCGGGACCGATGGACGCGGTGACCTCCCGCGGCACGAACCGGCTGATCGCCGACCACGCGGCGACCCTGGTCACCTCGCCGGCCGCCCTGCTTCACCTCATCGGTCTCCGTCGGTCCGGGTTCACGGTGAGCGTTCGCACCCTGTCAGAGGCCGAAGGGCTGGTCCTTGGCAGGCTCCTGCAGCGATCAGGGTCCATCGAAGAGCTGGCAGATCGGACGGCGCTCCCCACCTCCATGCTGGCGGCCGCCTTGACCATGCTCGAGGCCCGTGGACTGGTCGCGGCATACGCGGGCGCCACCTTCCATCCGACGCTCGCCGCCCGCCGGAGCGGATGGCCGAAAGGGTCGGCCAGGACGGCCTCCGCGCTCGCCGGGAGCGCGTGATGGGCGTCCCGGGCTATACTTTGCGCTCCGCCTACGACCCCCGGACCTTGAGTAAGGCTGCCCGCTGGTCCGCAGGAGCATGTGTCTATTGATCTCTCCGTCGACTCGAGTCGTGGGGGAAGTCCGCCGACTGGCCGCTCACGTCGAGCCGTTCCGTCGCCATCGGGCGATCACCCATCTCACCATCGCCGTCACCGCCCTCGCGGTGGCGGTCGCCGTTGCCATCCCTGCTGCGCCGGTGATCCAGGCCGGCCTGCAGACGACGCCCCGCACGGGCTCGATCCTGCCCGCCAACGTGGGGATCGGCGTCGCCGGGACTGACGCGGTGATCCTCCACTTCCCCGGTCCCATGGACCAGGCGGCGGTGGCCACCACGATCGGCCTGTCGCCCGCGACGAAGTTCAGCCTGCTGTGGGCGGGCGACTCGACCTCGGTTGCCGTCGTCCCGTCACCGCGCTGGGCGGTCGACGAGCGGTACGTCATCCACCTGCCCGCGGGAACAGCGATGGCCGACGGCGGCGCCCTGGCCGCCGATTGGCGCGCCGCATTCACGACCCAGACCGCCCCCTCGGTGACCCACCTGACGGTGGGCGGGGTCACTGGCACACCGGCCGGCGACACGCCGATCATCCTCCAGGAGGTGATGTCCTCGACCGGGGCGGCAGGCACCGCCCCGGAGGACGCGGCCACCGACGATCGCGACAGCCCCGACGTCACGGCGGACGCGCCGATCGGGATCACGTTCAGTGGCGCGATGGACGCCGAGACGACGGAGGCCGCCTTCCACATCGCCCCGGACGTTTCCGGCTCCCTCCGCTGGGAGGGGACCACGATGTGGTTCCAGCCCGACCAGCGGCTCGCGGCCGGCACGCGGTACACCATTTCGCTGGTCGGCGCCCGCGATGTCGACGGCAACCCGCTCGGCGGTGACGTCAGCCTCAGCTTCACGACCCGTGTTCGCGCCGAGGCGATCAAGGTCGCCCCGGCCCTTGGCGCTCGCGACGTACCCGCCACCACCAGCGTCCGGATCGTCTTCACCCAGCCAATGGCCACCGCACGGACTGCGGCGGCCTTCACCGTTACCGACACCGCCACCGGGCGGGCGGTGGTCGGTCGTCCGGCGTGGTCGGCCGATGGCCGGACCATGACCTTCGTGCCCGCGACCTCGCTCGGTGCGGGCCACACGTTCGCCGCCGCCCTCGGATCAGGAGCCCACGACGCGGATGGCAACCCGGTGACCATCGCCTGGCGGTTCACGACGGCCGGACAGGTTGTCCAGTCGTACTCCTCATCGTCGGTCCCGGTCGCGGCCGGCAGCGCGAGCATGGTCCAGTACGCGCTGAACCAGATCAACGCGGCCCGCGCGTCGTATGGGCTGGGGCCGCTGGTCGTGGACTCCACCATCACCGCGGTGTCCTACGGCCACGCCGCCGACATGCTGGCCTACAACTACTTCAGCCACAGCTCCCGCAACGGCGCGACCTACAAGCAGCGTCTGAGCGCGGGTGGGGTGGGGTATGGGTACTCCGGCGAGAACATCTGTTACCTCGGTTATGGCGGCGGAGTCCAGGCCACCCTCAACTGGTGCCATGCCCAGTTCTGGGCAGAGCCCTTCCCCGGCGGCGGAAACCACAAGGACAACATCCTCGGCAGCCACTTCCGGCGGGTTGGCATCGGGATCGCGGTGGGGGGCAACAAGGTCTACGTCGTCTGGGACTACACCGACTGACCGTCCAGCGCCGGTAAGCGGACCGTACCGGCGCCGCGGAAAGCCGGTGCTACACTCCCGCACCGATGTCGGGACCCCGCAACACGGGCGGCGACCTTGTCATCGTCGAGTCGCCGGCCAAGGCGAAGACGATCGAGCGCTACCTCGGTGATGGTTTTCACGTGCTCGCCTCCTACGGGCACGTCCGCGACCTGCCCAAACGCGGGTTGGGCGTGGACCTCGAGCACGACTTCGCGCCACGCTACGAGCCGCTCCCTGACCGCAAGGACGAGCTCAAGCGGCTGACCGATGCCGCGAAGACGGCGAACATGGTGTGGCTCGCCACCGACCTCGATCGGGAAGGCGAGTCGATCGCCTGGCACATCGCCGAGCACGCCGGCCTGGCGGAGAATCGGATCCGGCGGGTGACCTTCAGCGAGATCACCAAGCCCGCCATCGAGGCCGCCTTCGCCAGCCCGCGCGATCTGAATCTCGACCTCGTCGACGCACAGCAGGCGCGGCGCATCATCGACCGGCTGGTCGGCTACAAGCTGAGTCCCCTGGTCGCGAGCAAGATCCGTCGCGGCCTGACCGCCGGCCGGGTGCAGAGCGTGGCCGTCCGGCTGGTCGTGGACCGGGAGCGCGAGATCCAGGCCTTCACCGCCGTCGAGTACTGGACGATTGCTGCCGACCTCCGTCGCGGCGAGTCGGGGGCCGTATTCCGGGTTGGGCTGACGAAGATCGACGGGCAGAAGGCGGAGGTCGGGTCCGAGGAGGAAGCGACCGCCCACGTCGCCGCCCTGCGCGAGGCCAGCTATCGGGTCACCGATGTCACCCGCGGCGAACGTCGTCAGAACGCACCGCCGCCGTTCACGACCAGCACGCTTCAGCAGGAGGCGTCGCGCAAGCTCGGGTTCTCCGCGCGCCGCACGATGGCCGCCGCGCAGGCCCTGTACGAGGGCATCTCCCTGCCAGGGGGCCAGGTGGGGCTCATCACCTACATGCGCACCGACTCGGTGTCGATCGCGGCCAGCGCGCTGACCGAGGCGCGCGAGGTCATCGCCGCCCGCTACGGGGTCGCGTCGGTTCCCGAGCGGCCGAATACGTTCCGCACCCGCTCTCGCGGCGCCCAGGAGGCGCACGAGGCCGTCCGTCCATCGAGCTTCGCCCGCACCCCTGAATCGGTGGAAGGGGCACTGAAGCCGGACCACGCCCGCCTCTACGACCTCATCTGGCGCCGGGCGATGGCCAGCCAGATGGCGCCCGCGGTCTTCGACCAGGTCGGCGTGGACGTCGAGGCCGGCCGTTACCTGCTCCACGCCGGTGCCCGCAAGCGGGTCTTCGATGGCTACCAGGCTGTGTACATCGAGGGCAGGGACGAGGAAGAAGAGGCCGGCGCGCCCAAGCTGCCGGACCTCGCGGTCGGCGAGGAGCTGGATCTCGTCGAACTGGTGTCCGACCAGCACTTCACCGAGCCGCCGCCCCGGTTCAGCGAGGCCACCCTGATCCGGGCGCTGGAGGAGCACGGCATTGGTCGCCCATCGACCTACGCGCCGACGATGGAGGTCATTCGGGCCCGCGGCTATGTCGAGATGACCGACCGGCGCCTCCACCCGACCGAGGAGGCGTTCCTGCTGACCGACATGCTGACCGGGCACTTCGCCGACGTCGTGGACCCCGAGTTCACGGCCCGGATGGAGACCCAGCTGGACGAGGTGGCCGGTGGCCGGCGCGAGTGGGTGCCCATGGTTCGCGAGTTCTGGGAGCCGTTTTCGGAGCAGGTCGCGCGGGGCAAGGAGGAGATCCCCAAGAACGTCGAGGAGACCGACATCATGTGCCCGGTATCCGGACACCCGATGCTCAAGCGTCTCGGCCGAAACGGCTGGTTCCTCGGCTGCAGCGGCTATCCCGAGTGCAAGCACACGATGCCGCTGCCGGGCGAGGAGGATCCGGCCCTCGACCTGCCCGGGGTGGGCGAGACCTGTCCCGAGTGCGGCGAGGGCACGCTGACCGGGAAGCGGAGCCGGTTTGGCCCGTTCCTCGGTTGCAGCCGCTATCCCGACTGCAAGTACATCCACCGGCCGGAGCCCGATCCGGCTGCGGCGGGAGCCGACGGCGCGGCAGGCCCCGCGCTTGAGGGCGTGGGGGAGACGTGCCCCGAGTGCAACCAGGGGATTCTCGCCGCGAAACGGAGCCGATTCGGTCCGTTCGTGGGGTGCAGCCGCTATCCCGACTGCAAGTACATCCGCAAGTCACGCTCGGGGAGCCCGCGCGCCGGCTCCGGCCGCCGAAAGGGGGCCAAGCGCGGTTCGAGGCGTCGAGCCTCCCCTCGTGCCTGACCGAGCGTCCACCCCCGACACGCTCGAGTCCGCCGTCGAACGCTTCCTCTCGCACCTCGCCACCCGCAACGCGGCGGCCGGGACGCTGGTCGAGTATCGGCGCCACGTCACCGAATTCGGCCGCTTCCTCGCCGGCCGAGGGGTGGACTGGCGCACCCCGGACCGCGCCATCATCAGGGCGTGGCTGGCGACCCTCGCCGAGCGCGAGCTGTCCGCCTCGGCGGTGGGATCGCGACTCAGCGCGACCCGGTCGTTCTATCGGCACGCGGTGCGGCAGGGGTGGATCGACACCGACCCGTTGACTGGTGTCCGCTCGCCTCGTCGCCCGCGGCGGCTTCCGCGGGTGCTCAGCGTGGACGAGGCCGCCAGGCTGGTCGAGGCACCAGCGGCCCGGTCGGAAACCGCCTCCGCCACCGGACCCGCGCCCGCCCGTCGCACGCCACCCGACCTCGAAGACGCCCTGCGCCGCCGGGATGCCGCGATCCTCGAGCTCCTGTACGCGACGGGGATGCGAATCAGCGAGCTGGCGGGCCTCTCGCTGACCGACGTCGATCTCGGCCGTCGGCGGCTCCGTGTCCTGGGGAAGGGCCGCAAGGAGCGCGACCTGATCTTCGGCCGACCGGCCGCCACCACGCTCGGCGCCTACCTCGGCGGCGCACGACCATTCCTGGCCGCCCGCGGCCACGGATCGGGGCCCGACGCCGTCTTCCTGAACGCGAATGGCGGACGGCTGACCGCCCGCGGCGCCCGCCTGGTCGTGTCCCGATGGGTGCGGGTCGCCGAGCTCGGCGGCCGAACCTCGCCGCACACCCTGCGTCACTCCTTTGCCACCCACCTGCTCGAAGGCGGTGCCGACCTGCGCACCGTCCAGGAGCTGCTCGGGCATTCCTCGGCACAGACCACCCAGATCTACACCCACCTGTCCGACGCGGCCCTCCGCTCGGCGTACCGATCGGCTCACCCGCGGTCCGCCCGCCCGTCCCGCACGCGCACCTGACGTGACCACCCCCCGCCCGCCGGACCTGTCTTCGGCTGCCGGCGTCGTCGTCCGCGCCAGCCTGGTCATGACCGCCGCCGCGGTGGTGAGCCGACTCCTGGGCTGGATCCGGCTGCTGGTCATCGGCGCCGAGTTCGGCGCGACGTCCGAGCTCGACGCCTACCTCGCGGCGTTCCGCATCCCCGATGCGATCTTCCAGCTCGTCGTGGCCGGCGCCCTGTCAGCGGCGCTCATCCCGGTCTACGCCGGGTATCGGGCGCGCGGCGAGGAGGACGAGGGATGGGCACTTGCGAGCAGCGTCATCAACCTCGTGCTGGTGGCCCTGGTAGTGGCCAGCGGAGTCATGGCCCTCGCGGCGCCGTGGCTCGTCCCGATCATCGCGCCCGGATTCGACGCGGACACGACCGCGCTCACCGTTCAGCTGACCCAGATCATGCTGCTCAGCCCGGTGTTCATCGGGCTTGGTGCCGTCATCAGCGGTCTCCTCCAGGCGCACGGCACCTTTGGCCCCACCGCGCTCGCGCCGCTCGTCTATAACCTCGCCATCATCGGCGCCGCGGTGTTCCTGGCGCCGAGCCTCGGGATCGAGGCGCTGGCCGCCGGCGTGGTCGTGGGAGCGATCGGCCATCTCCTCGTCCAGCTCCCTGCCCTGCGCCGGCTCGGACCGCGATGGCGGCCGCGGATCGACCTCCGCCATCGGGGCGTGCGCCGGGTCACGGTGCTCATGGGACCGCGCTTCCTGGGCCTGGCGGCGGGGCAGATCAATCTCATCGTCAGCACGGCGCTCGCCTCCAGCCTGGCGGCGGGCAGCATCACCGCATTCACGTATGCCTTCCAGCTGAGCCAGCTGCCGGTCGGGATCATCGGGGTGTCGATCGCGGTAGCCCTGTTCCCAACCCTGTCCCGCGATGCCGCCCTTGGTCGCGCCTCCGAGATCCGGCGCCAGGTGAACGCCAGCATGCGGGTCCTGTTCTTCGTATCGGCCCCGCTCGCGGTGCTGATGGTCATCCTCCGCGAGCCGCTGGCCTCGGTCTTCTTCGAGTACGGCCTGTTCGACGCCGAGTCCGCTGAACGAATCGCCTCCGCCCTGGCCTGGTTCGCGATCGGCGTCCCGGCCCATGTCGTGGTCCACGTCCTGGCCCGCGCGTTCTATGCGATGCAGGACACCTGGACGCCCGTGGTGTGGGCCGTCATCGCGGTCATATCGAACATCGTCCTGATGCTCGTCCTGGTCGACCCGATGGGAGTCGAGGGCCTGGCCCTGGCCCTGTCGGTCAGCGCGACGCTCGAGGTCATCGGCCTGTTGATCGCCCTTCGTCGGCGGCTGGGCACGCTCGACGGGCGGTTCCTGCTGGCCTCGGTGACACGCTCGAGCGTGGCCGCCGTGCTCGCCGGCATCGCGATGTTCATCGCCCTCGGCTTCATGAACGTCGCCCTCGGCGGGGCCTCGTTCGGCCGGCTGCTGACCCTGCTCGTGCCGGCCACCGTCGGCGGACTGGTATTCCTGGGCACGGCCCTGGTCCTCCGCGCTCCCGAGCTGGCGACGCTCCGTCGCCTCGTCCGACGAACCCCGCGATGACCTTCCGACCCGCCGTCGACGCCGACCGGGACGGCTGGCAGGCCCTCGTCGGCCGCCATCCGTCGGGCGACTTCCTGCACGACTGGGGCTGGGCCGAGGTCGCGGCCCACGATGGGCAGCCCCAGCGACGGTTCCTGCTCGAAGAGGTCGGGGAGCCGGTGGCCGTGGTTGCCGCCCAGGTCCGTCCGATCGGGATGAGTCGGTCCTTCTGGTACGTCCCACACGGTCCGGTCACCGACTTCACGGCTCCGACCGCCGCGGACCGGGTGGAGACCCTCGTCGCCGGCCTGGCCGCCGAGGCCCGCGACGACCGCGCCGTGGCCCTTCGGCTCGAGCCGCGGATCCCCGCCGACGCCGCGGAGGCGACGCTGCTCGACGCCGTGGCGCATCGGGTGTCGGAGCGCCTGCAGGTGGGTCAGACCAGGATCGTGGATCTCGTCGAGGACGACGCGCTGCTGAGCGGGTTCGACTCCGACACCCGATATGGCGTGCGCCGGGCTGAGCGCGAGTCGGTGGCCATCACCCTGGTCACCGACCCGGCCGACATGGACGCCATCGAGCGCCTCCACGAGCTCGTCCGCGAAACCCAGCAGCGGGCCGGGTTCCGCCTGCCGCCGATCGAGCGCTACCGGGTCGCCTGGCAGGCCCTGGCCGGCGCGGGTCGCGCCTGCCTGGTGGAGGCCCGCCGCGAGGGCGAGCTGTTGGCCACCGGCATGCTCGTGGTCGAGGGCGGACAGTCGTTCTACCTCTTCGCCGGCTCGCGCCGCGAGGCGTCCGGGGAGCCGAAGCGGTATGCCTCGTACGCCGTCCAATGGGCCATGATGCGCGAGGCCCGCCGCCGCGGCGCGACCCGCCACGACCTCTGGGGCGTCGCGCCGGCGAACGCCGGTCCGGACCACCCATGGCACGGCGTCGGGCTGTTCAAGAAGGGATTCGGTGGGCACGAGGTGACATGGGCCGGCAGCTGGGAGATCGTCATCGACCCGCTCGTCTACCGCCTGCGCGCCGCGGCATCCCGCCTCAGGCGCCGAACGCCGAGAGACGTCCCGTGAGCGAACGGACGATGGGACTCGGGGCGCTCGCCGATGCGGTGAACCCGGACCGCGTGGTGGGGATCCCGGTCGGGGAGGTCACCGCGCTCACTGCCCAGAGCGCCGAGGCGACGCCCGGGACGGCATTCTTCGCGATTCCCGGCCAGGTTCACGATGGGTGGGCGTTCATCCCCGAAGCCGTGGCCAACGGGGCCGTCGCGGTCATTGCCGAACGGGAGACGCCCGGCCTGGTCGTGCCCCAGATCCTGGTGGCCGACGCCCGCCATGCGGTGGCCGACGCGGCCGACGCCTGGTTCGGGCGGCCATCCGAGCGTCTCCGGGTGCTGGGCATCACCGGCACTGACGGGAAGTCGACGACCGCGTTCCTCCTGCTCGACGTCCTGTTGGCTGCCGGTCGGCGGCCGGGCATGGTCGGGACCATCGACACCCGGATCGGCGACACCCAGACCGCATCGACCAGCCGGACGACGACGCCCGAGGCCCTCGAGCTCCAGGCGCTGCTGGCGGCCATGGTCGAGGAGGGCAATGACTCGGTCGTGATCGAGGCCACCTCCCATGGCCTCGCCCA
>DASYGU010000125.1:0-2230 GCA_035999355.1 Candidatus Limnocylindria bacterium
AACATCCTCTATCACAAGCCCGGGCTCGAGCTCCACGAACGGCTGCCCCGCTACTTCCCGAACGCAGGCGACGAAGAGATCGGCCTGTTCCTGTCGAACTCGGGGGCAGAGGCCATCGAGGCCGCCGTCAAGCTGGCCAAGATCGCGACTCATCGGCCGGCGATCGTCGCGTTCCGGGGCGGATTCCACGGCCGGACGCACGGGACGATGTCGCTCACCTCCTCGGCCATCAAGAACCGCGGTCATTACGAGCCGCTCCTGGCATCGGTCTATTTCGCGCCGTACCCGTACGCTCTCCGAACCCCGACCGGTCGGACCGAGGCGGACGCCCTGGCCTGGACGCTCTCCCAGCTGGATGAGCTGTTCGCCACGCTCGTGTTCCCCGAGGACGTGGCCGCGTTCCTGGTGGAGCCCGTGCTCGGCGAGGGCGGCTACGTCGTCCCGCCCGACGGCTTCCTCCCCGCCCTCCGCGAGGTGGCCGATAGCCACGGGATCCTGCTCATCGCCGACGAGGTGCAGTCCGGATTCGGACGCACGGGCCGCTTCTTCGCAAGCGAGTGGACTGAAGCCCGCCCGGACATCGTCGTCATGGCCAAGGGCATTGCCTCGGGCATGCCGCTGTCGGGCATCCTCGCCTCGCGCGAGCTGCTGGCCAAGTTCCCGCCCGGTGGCCACGGCGGGACGTATGGCGGCAACGCGGTGTCGTGCGCGGCCGCGGTGGCGACCCTCGACGTATTCGAGGCCGAGGGCCTGACCGCCCGCGCCGAGACCTTGGGCCATCGCCTGCTGAACGGGCTGCGCGAGGCCGCAGCGGGCAACCCGTACGTGGCCGAAATTCGTGGCCGCGGCCTTATGGTCGGCATCGAGTTCGCGGATCCCGAGACCCTCACCCCTCGCCCGGACCTGGCCAAGGCGGCCATCACCGACGCGCTCATCCATCGGCTCCTGCTCCTGTCCTGCGGGACGTGGGGCCAGGTCGTGCGGGTCATCCCGCCGCTGGTGACCACCGAGGCCGAGATCGACCAGGCGATCGCGATCATCTCGGCCGCGCTGACCGTCGCCCAGGAGTCCGCCGCCGCCTGACCGTAGGCGCCGCCCGTAGGCGACAGATCCCGGCAGTGTCCACGGGAGGGACACATCGGTCTCGAATTGGCCGATCCCAACGGTCCAGCCCACTGAATCTGTCGCCGTCGTCCTCAAGAAGGACCATTCGCGACCAATAGGAGCGGAACCGCCATGCCTCCGACCCGATGGCGTCGGATGCGTCCATACGGTGGACGAACTAAGGACAAACCTCCGGGTAAGCCCGCCCAATCACCCTTGACCGATGGCGAATCGCGAACAGCGGCTGACGCGGGCGATGTGGCTGATCCGGCGCGACCTTGATGACGCAGGACGCGAGCTGCGGGACGCGAGGCGGCGCTCGGGCCTGACCCAACAGGTCGTCGCGTCAGCGATCGGCGTCTCGCACCAGACCGTTCTCAGGAACGAACGAGGTTCTAGCGGAGCCTCCATTCCCGCGTTGGCGCGCCATGCGGCGGTCGTGGGTCTGCGCGTGAGGATCCGGCTGTATCCCGAGGGAGAGGCATTGCGGGACGCCGGCCAGGTCGCCTTGATTCGCCGATTCCGAGAGGAAGTCGGTGACGTGGGCCTCTGGTCATTCGAGGTCCCCATCCCGCAGTCCGGCGACCAACGCGCATTTGACGCGGTAGTCCAGCTCGGAGGCGGACAGGTGGGACTGGAGTTCTACACGCGACTGGCCGATGCCCAAGCACAACTCCGAGCCGCCAACCTGAAGAAGCGCGATGCCAACCTGGGCAGGCTCGTCATCGTGGTCCAGTCGACGCGGACCAATCGTCGTGCCCTCGCCCAGGCCGGAACGGTCCTGGCCGAATTTCCGGGGAGGAGCGGGCGCTTGCTCGCCGCGCTCAAGGGAGAACAGATGCCCGAGACCGACGGAGTGATCCTGTTCTAGCGGTACCGCTCCAGGCGCTCGAGGATGGCGTTGGCCGATGCCCAGTCGGCGTCGGTGGGCTGCTCCCCGGGGTGCAGGTGGAGGAGCGGCACCACGTTCCAGGCCGGGCCGTCGCGGCGCGGGATGTGAATCGAGAGATCGCCGCGGTCGAGGAGCGCAACGAGCGTCGCTCCGCCGCCGAGCGTCCCGCCATCGATCACCGCCCGAACCAGGCTGTCGACGAAGGTGTCGACCCCACCGAACTCCTGACTTATC